>JAZGFE010000286.1:0-6059 GCA_036479215.1 Nannocystaceae bacterium
GAGATGATGACCAGCCCCACAGATGACGCCACCCGTTTCATACACAAGCGAGGGCGAATCGCCCCGCATCCCAACCCCACCCGCGCCCGTTTCCGCCCCGATGCCGTGCCCGCGCGTATCACGTGTCTCATTCATCGTGCTTAAGCGTAGTCCGTCCCACCGTGCTGCGCGGCCATGGAGCAGCACTGCGCGCCCTCGCCCTCTCCGCCGACGGGAGGCGGCATTTTTCGGTCAGCGCCGACAAGACCGTGCGGGTGTGGGACTACCTGGCTCGCCATCCAGGTTCCGCGTCGATCGTAGTGGGCGGCCACGACGATCGCGTCGTGTATCTGTTTTCCTTTTTGAAGATCAGCAGCAAGCGTTAAGAAGCGACATGCCTACATCGCACAGGCCTCCGCTCCCGCAATCGGGCCGCAGTCGTGCCGTAGCGGGCCCTCTGCGGGGGTTTACTTGAAATCGTCGCCTGCAGGAACTTCAGTCTAGGGCTAGGCCGACCCCTGGAGTGCTCTGGTCCTCCCTCCTTCCCAAGCGACGCTGTACACACGCAGACGCGGTCGAGACGCCAACACGCAGCGAGAAACCCACGCCCAGCGTGTCGCCGCTGCTTTGGTGTTGTCTCTGGCGGCAGCGGGGAAACCACACAGGCTTTCGCAAACGTTGCCGTGAAAGCGTGTCGCGGAGCGTTCTTGGCCTGATCGGCTCCCCAGTTTTCAGACACGCGCGCAATCGCACGACTCCCACCACCAAGTCGCGCACTTCACACATCCCCCGTGCGCGTTCTCCGACCCCCCACTCATGCTAGTGAAGAGCAATGGCACTTGCCTCACCTAGAAACATGGTGCTATGAAACGGGCCAGTACCGCTCTTGGAGGCGGTCTCAATGCCTGGCGCGACCTCTATCACGGTCGATTCTGAGGAGGATATTATGTACAAACAAACAAACAAACAAACAAACACTTTGGCCACAAGTCGTGGTCGCTCTTTTCTCGCTGTCCCTATTAACGAGTTGTGACTCCGATTCCCAAGTTCTCGATGGCTCCGGGAACATGGATGCCGTCGATGACGTAGACGTGGACGAAAGCGTCACATACGTGGGTAAGGGGGAGACTCTGCGGTTCGCTGATGAGAGCGAATTCGAGGATTGGCTTCTCGACAACGGCAGTGATGCTGAAGTGACAACGTGGTATTCGCTGGTAGAGGAGCGCTCCGGCGCGGAATCCTCAGGTCTCGTGAGCCTGCCAGACGACCACCCCGATGTCCTTGCGTATCTCACGGCCCTCGAGGAGAAGCAATCTGACGACCTCCGCCTGTTCGGCGGACTGTGGGATAATCATACCTGCACGGGAAACGTGATGCACGTGATGAGCGTCCCCGCGAATTTATCCTGGGGCAAACGAAATAGGGCTAGTTGTGTAAAGTCGGCGGGCGTCGTCCGAGTTCTGTGTGACAGGAAGTGGTGGAAGGGCCGCAAAGTGGTCATTGGTATATCCATCACATTAGACCTTGATATTCTAGATTTCAACAATAGGACCGATTCGACTTTTGGTATCTAGGCTCCGCCCCGTTGCGCGTCTGGCGGAAAGATAGGACGGAGCTACCGGTAAAACCAGGGGTGTTGATCGCGGTCGCGCTTCTTTGCCACTACGAACCAGGTCCGCACTGAGAGATGTTTATCGGCCCCCGGTCCGCCGGGGGCCAGTTCGACACCACGATGAGAGCCTCGCTGCGGATAGCTCCTCGATGAAACGCGCTGCCGGTGGGGCGCTCCCGAGGAGCGTTGCGGCGTGGGTCGCGTCGACAATCGCACATACTTTGACGATGTGGCTCGCTTGTGGACAACGGGCACCCACCACAACTGTGCGCCATCCCACAGCTGGAGTGGCGCGATCCAACCCTGTCGCCACCTCTTCCACCAGGACGCTCTACCCGATCGAAGCGTTCCTGCCAGCACTCGAACTCCTGCCAGCACTCGAGCCCTCGCGATTAGCCACAGCCAACTCTGGCTTCAACTCCAGCCCGAACTCTGGCGCAAAATCAAAGACAGTCCATCCAGATGCAATAACTCGCGTACGTGGGGTTGATTCCACCACCGATACGCACGGAAGGTCCGCCTTATCCGCCTCGCTCCTTCATCATTCCCGTTCTGCAGATCGCAGCTCGTCAACCAAGTCCACCCCTCCTTCGTCCCCCTCGGCTGCGCCCGCCACAAACTCCGGTTCAAATCGCCAGCGTGACGAAGTGGTCGCGCCAGTTCCGTGGCGCGCGGAAGTTACCGGGTTAGCGCGGCGCGCCACGAACAGCACATCTCGCAGAGCTCGATCTGATTCGGTTAGCGATCTGCCGCTTCACGCAGCACAGTCGTCGGGGATTCTGCTTACCAAACTGAGGAGGAACACACTTGGGGCGCTTGGGGCCGTTGCGAGAAGACCCATCACGGCATCTGCTGCGAGTATGAGGTCTAGCATGCCGACCCATTCCACCGCGGTCGCGCAGGTCACAAATCTGCCAAGAATGACACGAAACCCCGATGGTAGCTATGGTTTCGAAGACCCGTACAAACGATTTTTCGCTACGGTTCATACAGACGGATCTGTCACTTTTCGAAGGGGAGCGATCGTTCAGGCGTGTAGCGGATCTTCCTGCGCATCTGCCACCCCAAGATTGGAATCGAGCATCATACCCCTAACCACTACGGTCGGTTTTTTGCCGTTGTCAGCTACAATGCGACTGCGAACGGTTTTTCTGCGGCGGACATTCGAGCTGCGACTGACGCTGGTTGAGAACTGGCAGCGAAAACAGAACGTGCGCGCACTCGTTGAACTGGCGGAGACCTTGAACGCTATTTGGGCGAGCTCCAAGTCCACCGCCACGGAAAAGAGGGCCACGATCTTCCAACTTTGGCTAGAGTGCGATGCGAACCCCACACCGGGCGCTCTCGATGCGTTGAGCGGTGTAGACAAACTGCGCCGCAAGGCAGCACGAGAAGCAAGGCGACGAATCGAAGCATCCATCCGACGGCATGCCCCACGGGGCAGCCGTCCTGGATACAACGATGCGCAGATTCGCGCGTGGAACAAGATGGTGACAGACGGAAGACCGTTTAGCCCGTACGAATCTGACCGCCAAGATCGCGGAACGCGTGACTTCGGTGATGCAATCTCGCCTTCGCGTCGTCAGCGGTAGCGAGTGCCTTCTCAAGCTTCCAAGAGCCGAAGTGAGCAACTTCCCACACGTCGTGCCCTGATATCCAGGTGTTACTACACCATACCAATATTCGATGGCAGATAGTCAAGCCGCACCATGCCAACGTTCCCCCCGCTTCCATGCTTCAGTCGCCCCCGTGCATCTCGAGATCCGTAACATTGCCGAGACGGAGCGGCGGATGGGGCCCACATCCAATGCTGGCAAGAGCCGCTGCCGCACGCATACAAGACTTCGACCATGTCCTCGTATGCCCAATCCACAGTATCGTGTGGCCGCGCGTCCGCGCCCGTCTCGTGGTGGTCTGTCTCGCGCTTGGAGCCTTGCGATAGTGTGTTACGTCGTTGCGCTGGGCCATTCGCAAGCGGCGGCCGCCGCGGTGGGGCGAATTCGGAGCGGGTCATCGGCACCCTCGGGAAACGAGTCGGCGCCGAGCAAACGACCACATGGGAGACCGGTCCTTGGTCTGGCGGGCACGGTCAAGCAGGCAGGCCGCCGGACTCCCATCGCGGGTGCGCGGGTCACTGTGCTCGCAGCACCAGGAACGGGAGATGCCGTGCCCATAGAGACAGACACGGGGGAAACGGGAGAGTTCTCGTTGTACGACGTGTCGGTTGGTGCGGCGCGTATCGTGATCACGGCTCCGGGATACCAGCGCTACGATGCTGAGATCACGATTGACACCGAGAACTCCCATTCGACCGATTTTTACTTGCGAAAGGCCGCGTTCGATCCGTACACAACCGTCGTGAAGACCCGCAAAGCGGATCAGTCGCTTCATGAGCATCGTCTTGAAAGAGGGGAAATCGAAACGCTTCCTGGAGCTCGCGGAGATCCATTGCGTGCCATCCAAAATCTGCCAGGAATGGCGCGTAGCCCCTTTGGGCTTGGTCTGATCATCATGCGCGGAGCTGCACCGCGTGACTCGGTCGTATATCTCGGCGAGCACAAACTGCCGCGTCTCTACCACATCGGAGGTTACAGCTCCGTGTTTCAATCGAATCTACTGGAGAGCATCACGATGACCCCCGGAAATTTTTCCTCCCGCTACGGAAACGCGATTGGTGGCATGGTTTCAGCCAAACCGCGCAAAGGGACGACAGACAAAGGGGTGCACGGCCACACCGACTTCAGCGGGATGGACCTCAACATGCGGATAGAATCGCCTCTCGGAAAAGGGTCGTTTGCGCTCGCAGGTCGGAGAAGCATCGCCGACAGCGTTGTCGGGGCTGCCATGCGCATCGTCGGCGGGTCGGCGATTCCCGTGCCTCGCTACTGGGACTATCAAGCTCTGTTCGACTATCCAACGAAAAACGGCGCGCTTTCGGTGCGGGCATTCGGAGCCGACGACCGAATTCGTTTTGTCCCCAAGAAGCCACGGGATATGGTCTTGCAGGATATCTCCGCGTTTCATCGGGCGGATATCGTGTACCGTGTCCGACTGGGCAAGTGGAGATTCCTTCTCACTCCCTCGTACCTCCGAGACGTCCACCGTGCCGAAGTGGAACTCGAGAACTACGAACGCAGCGAGCACCTCAGGTCCGACAGTATCAGCATGCGCGCGGAGATGAAGCGGGTATTCGGTGGCTGGGGAACCGCGACCGTAGGCAGCGACACGACCTGGAAGTGGTGGAATCGTGCCTTTGAAGTGAGTGATCAACCCGATGGCTACGAGCAAAAAGGAACCATCATCGCACCCGCTCTGTATGCCATGTGGCGACTAACTTTCGGCACGCTGACATTGGTCCCACAACTGCGCTACACTCAATTCGGCGGATCTGTACAGTCTGGCGCGTTGGACCCGAGGCTTCGGATCAGCTGGCGGCTGACCGACACCACCCGTCTGATGGCCGGAGCGGGACTGTTTAGCCAGTCGCCGCCCCTCTCGGCCGTGACGGGGGCTCTTACACAGCCGAGTTTCGCGCCTGAACGCGCGTCACACTTTAACCTGGGTATCTCGCAAGACCTGGTGCAAGGTGTCCATATCGGCCTCACAGGCCACTACAAGCTCAGTTGGGATGTACTGTGGATGCCGAGGGATATTCTGCTCGTCCCTGGCATGGACTTGGGCGGACAGATTCCGAATAGCCATTCTCTCGGGAGAATGTACGGTGCGGAGCTGATGCTCCGCAAGGCCCTCACACGTCGTTTGTTCGGATGGATTTCGTACAGCTGGAGTCGTAGCGAGCGTCGCCAGGACGCGGGGATGCCATGGCAACTGTACCCATTTGACCAGCCCCATACGCTTACCCTTGTCGGCGGTGTCAAGTTGCCTCGCCGATACCGCATTACGACGCGATTCCGTTTTGCATCTGGACAACCATATACTCCGTGCGTGGGAGAAGTGTTCGACGCGGAGGCGGCGCAGATGAACTGCATGCCGGGCGTCAAGAATGGCGGCCGCATGACCCCCTTCCACCAGCTGGATCTCCGCGCCGACAAGACGTGGATAGGTCGAAGAAGTACGAAGTCACTGTATCTCGACGTCACCAATGTGTACAATAATCGAGAAAACATGGAGCTCATGCCCGCTTTCGGCGGAACAGCCAAACCCGCGAAAATGGGTTTCCCCATTTTTCCGACATTCGGTCTCAGGGTGAACTTCTAGTGGTAAATCAAGCTCATGTATGCTATCTTCTCGCTTCGATCTTGTCGCTGGCCGCAGAAACCAGCTGCGACGATGAAGACTACACTGCCGTGGACCATTCGCTCGTCCATGAGCGGCGCGTGACCGCGCTACGATCTTCCGTCGTGAGGTCACTTCTTCACTTCTTCACTTCTTCACTTCTTCACTTCTTCACTTCTTCACTTCTTCACTTCTTCACTTCTTCACTTCTTCACTTCTTCACTTCTTCACT
>JAZGFE010000287.1:0-8890 GCA_036479215.1 Nannocystaceae bacterium
GTCCTGTGCCCAGGTCGCTAGACCGACCTCGTTGGTGGCGTGGAACTCCGCGAGCATCTCCTCGAGTTCGCGTCGGGCGCGGGCGCTGTACCCAGTCATATGTGCCACCTCGGCTGCGAGCAGTCGCCGCTGCTGGAGCATGATCTGGTCGTGCGAAAGGCGCTCTTCAAACGCGTCGGCAGCTTCCCGAAGGATGGCCGGACCCTCTTCCAGGTCGCGCCCTGGCGGCAGAGCGTATAGCCGAGAAATCCGCGGTTGAGATGTACTGCGTGCTCCACACCGTAGAGGGTAGCGAGATGGATGGCCTCGCGGACTTTGTCGGCGGCTTTGTCGTACTGCGCAGCGCGCAGATAGAGGTCCCCCAGATTGTGTGTAGGTGCTATGAGGAGTCGCGGCACGTTGGCGTTGCGGAGTTGCTTGATGGAGGCTTCGATCTCCGCGATAGCGAGGTGGGGATCGCCGCTGAAGACCGCCGAGAACGCGATGCCGGAGATGTAGCTGAGTCGTTGCGGCGCGGGTACGCCGGGAAGGCTAGGGTTCCGGTTGGCCAGCGGTGACCATTTTTGACACGAAAGAGCACACGCTACTCGATGGCCGAGTACTGGCTTACATCGAGTTGGGCACCCAAGTGGGACGCCCGTCTTCTACGCCCATGGCGGTCCAGGCTAGCGATTGGAAGGCCGTCTGTTCTACGAAGCGGCGACGCGCCATGGTTTCCGCATGACAGCAACGGACAGACTAGGAATGGGACGTCCGTCGTTTCTCGAGCGACGACGCCTCTTGAACTATCCTGCCGAACTTGCGTCGCTCGCTGACGCACTTGGCTTTGCCAGGTTTGGCGCGCTCGGGTGGTCTGGTGGTGGAGCCCACACGATCGCGTGTGCCTATGCCGACCCTGAGCGGCTGACATTTTGCATCAGCTTTGGCAGGATACACAAACTGGGCAGAGCTCCCAGAGGCCGCCTCGCTGCTCCCCTTGGCGGCAGATCGAATCGCGATTCGCATGGCTCGGCTCTGGCCAGCCTCACTTCGCTTCTTCTTCTGGCGGCTGAAGGTCGCCGTAGACCGCAGGCCTCAAACGATTGTAAGGGCGCTACTGAAATCGGCGAACGCCAGCGACTGACGAATCTTCGGACAAGAGAGATTGCTTCAAGATCTTGTCGCCGACCAACGAGAAGCCGTTGTGCAGGGAGCGAGGGGAGTGTCCACGGATGCGCTCGTGCACTAAGTCAAAAACTCGTCGATTGACCCCTCGGGGTGACGCCAGCGTCGTCCCAGCCTGGCGGGTGGCTACCCGGACGTCGGCAATCTGTTGGCCGCCGACCGTGGGACTCGACGCCCCCATCCCGCACCCCACCCCGAGATTCCCGTGCCGCACGGTGAGCGCCCGCGGCCCGTGCCCGGGTGGGGGTGGGGTTGGGGAAAGGGCAGAGGGAAGTCAGGCTTCCCAGGCTTCCCAGTCCCCTCGTCCAACGCTACCGTGGCCTCGTGGGCGGACCGGAACGCAAACGTAACGGCGGCGTCGATCTGCTGCGGGGGCTCGCCATCCTCTCTGTGATCCTGCTGCACGTGAACATCCGCGTTCCGTTCAACGAGACCGGTCTTGGCGGCCTATTATCACAACGGTGGAATGGGATCTTGTTCTGGAGCGGGTTCTACGGCGTTCCCATGTTCTTCGTCATCTCCGGGTACGTCATCACGCACTCGGCGTTGAAGAGATGGACAACGTTACCGCAGTTGAAGGTCCGGGACTGCTACGCGATGCGTTTCGCCCGAATCATGCCACTACTGGTGGTGCTGCTGATCGTCCTGTCGGCATTCCACCTGCTCGAAGTCCCCAAGTTCGTCATCAAGCCGGAGCGCGCTACGCTTGGCCGGGCACTCCTTGCCGCGCTCACGTTCCACGTCAACTGGCTTGAGATCAAGGTGGGGTATTTGCCATCCGCCTGGGACATCCTGTGGTCGCTCTCGATTGAGGAGGTCTTCTATCTGGGGTTTCCGCTGCTTTGCCTGGCTGCACGAAAAGAATGGCACTTCGTCGCGGTGGCGTCCTGTTTTCTGATGATCTCGCCGTGGGCCCGAGTGGCCCTCTTTCCAGACAATGAGCTGGGCGACAAGAACCACCTCGCGTACATGGACGGCCTGGCCATCGGGTGCTTCACGGCCTTGGCCGCCCACCGGATCCGCTTTTCGGCTCGCACGCTCGTAGGGCTCCTAGTCCTCGGCGCGGCGATGGTCATCTTCGTGGTCGGGTTCCGTTCGCAGGTCTTTGCCCTCGGCCTGACGAAGAACGGTCTCTACATCTCTATTCTCTCGGCCGGCACCGCGCTGGTCCTGCTCTGGATGCACTTTCGCCACGCCGAAGCGAAGGCGACGAATCATTTCTTACTCGGTTGGCTATAGCCGTGGCCGGTCGCCACAGCTACGAGATCTCTGAGTGATCCCCTCATTGCGAGGCCTTTTGTTCGCTTGGGATATTATCGCCAGGGAGTATTTTCGCGATATAGACTACAAAGAAAACACTTGTGGTTTTTTGAGAATGGACGATGGTTTCCGATCCGATCCGATCCGATCCGATCCGATCCGATCCGATCCGATCCGATCCGGTCCCGCCCGCAGAGTATGGGACTCGACTACACACCCTGGCTGCAATCGATCCAAGCCTCCGCCTTGTCGTCGCACGAGTCGTCGGCCACCAGCGTTTCACCCACGCATTCCGTGCCGTCCGTGACCGTGCAGCTCAACAACGAGCTGTACGCAGATCCGCAGGCTGGGTCCGCCAGTAAGATCTGGCAGATACCGACGCATTGCCCCTCTGTGACAGCATCGGAGCACGCGAACGACGTCTCGCAGAACACGGCGCAATTGGCGTCGTCGTTGCCAGCGCCGTCCCCATCGTCATCGTCGTCATCGTCGTCATCGTCGTCATCGTCGTCATCGTCGTCATCGTCGTCATCGTCGTCATCGTCGTCATCGTCGTCATCGTCGTCATCATCATCATCATCATCATCATCATCATCATCACCGTCATTACCGTCATCATCATCACCGCCCTCACCATCATCGTCGTCGTCATTCGCGGACTCCGTGTGGGTGTCTTCGTCCTCGCCGCAACCTGTCGCAGCGATCGCACCGAGTCCGAAGAGCACGAAGGTCGCGAGGGTAAGCGCTCGGTGATTGTCTTGCGGCCTGCCTCTGGGGACTGTCCTGGCTGAAATGTACATATGCCCACAAGAACGTGGCTCGCTGGGAAAGATTCTGCAAACGATGCAGTGTCTCGACAATTTTCTCGCGTCTTTCGACGCGGGAGACCGCGAGCACCGGGCTCCTGGCAGCGACTTGGCCGCCCGGTTGAGACGACCCTCGTGTCCCTGTGGCGCGGGGTTTCGTGCGCCCGGCGCAGTGCAGGGGCAGTGTCCGGGGGTGAAGGTGGACCTGGACCGTTGGGCGCGCATGAGCCCCGGATCGGCGCTAACTACGCAGATCTGGTGATCGAGTGATGTGGGTGTCGCGCGCTCGGTGTCCACGCCGCTGGTTCGGACACCGAACCGCTCGACATGATTGGGGCGTTGCCAGAAGCAGGCGTAGCCGAGGGAGTGGCGATGCTCGCCGAACGCGAGAAGCTAGGTGTTATTGCCCGACGTCGCGCCCTGATGTGCGAGGTGCCGCATCTCTCTTACGTATCCGTGGAACGTTGCGTCGATTCATACCTCTTGGCTCTGCCTCGTCAACGCGCGGAGAAGCCTCATGGACGATCTGTGCCCAGGTGGGGTCGGACGCCCAACCAACCAACCCAAGTCAAGCCTCGGCGCCAGCGCCGAGGCACAGATACGACACCGGGCGCTGGCACCACACGCGGAGCAGCACAACGGGAGAGCCGGCCCGCGGTTGCGGTACTGGCGTGTAGAACGCGATTCAGATAGCGTCTCTTCCGCCATGTTGCGCTCCCTTTCCTTCCTCTGTGCGTCCTTCGTCGTGTCTCTCCTCGCGTACCCGCCCACCATGGCAGCGGCTGCGTCACCGCACGAACCGAATCCGCGCGGCACCGCTGGGATGCGATCCGTACCGGATTGGAAGGTCGGTAACGACACGGGGCGTCACGCCACCTTGATCGAGGGCCTGCAACATCGCGCCGCGTCGCTCGGTTTCGACGCCATGTTGGACGGCGGGCTCCGTCTGTACGTCGACTCGCACCGCGCACTCTCCGACAGCGAACTTGAAATCGTCTGGGTACACGGACGCATCGAAGATGCCACGCTATCGCGCACGCTCGCGCGGGTCCTCATCAACCTCGCCGACGGCGGTCGCG
Source organism: Nannocystaceae bacterium (assembly GCA_036479215.1). Lineage (GTDB taxonomy): Bacteria > Myxococcota_A > Polyangia > Nannocystales > Nannocystaceae > FL481. The sequence continues at coordinate 4,310 of JAZGFE010000287.1, forward strand.
TGCTTCTGATCGCCGTCGGCGAACCGTGGTTGTATTCTGACCGACTCCGAAGCGAGCCCGTCGTGACTGCTGCGCAGGCGATACAACGACTTGAGTACGGCGGCCAGGCAGGCAGCCAAGGCGCCAAGTCGGCCGAGCTGGTGATCGTACCGATGCGCTCGGGCTCTCGACTCGCGTGGCGCATCGACCCTCCCCTCGATCGCCAGGCGCGAACGAACCCGGTGTTCTTTGTCGACGCCCACACCGGTCGAGTGGCGCTGTCTCACGATCGTGTGAAGCTGGCCAAGGTCCGTGCCTTCGAGCACAACCCTGTTGTCGATCCGCAAGCTCAACTGTACGAGTTGATCGAAATCGACGACGATGCCCAGAACCTCGTAGGTCGTTTTTTCCGGTCCGAGACCGCTGGAGAGGGGCAGTTAGCCACCGCGGACGCGGCTGGCGATTTTTTATACCCGGCGCCAAATATCGCCATACCCGAGGACAACACACAGCCCAAAGACCCATTCGCCGAAGTACAGATGTACTATCATGCGGACACGTTTCACGACTGGCTCAGCGGTCATGGTTTCCCGGGCCTGCGCTGCCACACAGCAGGAAAGCGAGCCACCTTGATCGCCAATGAGCCCATGGACAACGCATACTATGGGGGCGACTGCGATGCCACGATGGTGTTCGGTCAAGGGAGCGAGGTCGACTTCTCGTACGACGGCGACGTCGTCGCCCACGAGTATGGCCACGGCGTCGTCGAGAAGCAAACCTCCAACGGCCTCGGCAGTGCCCGGTTACGCGACGACGCGCGCATCAACGATGCGGGCGCGATCAACGAGGGCGTATCGGATTTTCTTTCGGCAGTGTTCCACGGCGACCCTCGCATGGGCGACTATGTAGCGAGCTACTGGAGCATCCTCGACGCGCCGTTCATCCGACAACTCGATAACGACGACCGCTGCCCCGACGATATGGTCGGGGAGGTACACCTCGACAGCGTGCCGTTTTCTGGCATGTTGTGGGAAGCCTACGAGAATATCGGAGAAAGTCTCATCCCAGTCGTCCTCGACGCCCTGTCGATGCTCGCACGCGATACGAGCATCGGTGACTTCGTCGCGGCGCTCCTGAGCGTGTCCGCTTCGTCGCTCACGACCGCGCAAGTCGACACTTTGCGCGATATCGCCGTCCAACGCGGCATGGCGGCATGTCTTCGTGTGGCGCCACTCAAAACAGATCGCGGGCCAATCTACGTGGAGCGACTTGCGAAGTACGCTCCGTACGCGCCGCCGCCCCTCCAGTTCAAGACGACCGCTCCGGCTGGTGCGACGATTCTCGAACTGAGTTTCGAGGCGAGCCACGGCGTCAACTCGCTACAGGGGGCGCCGGGCGGCGATGTACGCCCCGGTGTACTGATTAAACGCGGAAGCCGGATGGTCTTTGAATACTCCGGAGAAGATCCGATTCATGTTGAACCTGGAACCAATGAGTCCCACCTTGATCTCGCGATCGACGGATTTCTAGAGATCGCGGTCGCGCCAAGCGAGGAGCTTTACATCGCCTTCGTCAACCAGGGAAGCGATCGCCTCCGCTTGGACGGTATCGCCGTGCGATACCCCGGGGCGGCCGGCGATGACGATGATGATGATGACGAGGATGATGATGACGAGGATGACGATGATGACGAGGACGACGAGGACGAGGCGGACGAGAGCGTCACCGCGCAGGAGGGAGCCCCGGACAGCACGGAGGGCTGTGCGTGCTCCGTCCCGCGAAGCGCCTCTTCGTGGCCATCCACCTTGTGGGCATGCGTCCTTCTGCTCCGCGTTTGGAGACGACGCGGCAGCCGCCACCCAGCTCTCTCGTGACACACGCTGTCGCGTCGGATGAACGGGTAGCGGCCCCAACCTGCCGGCCCCCTCGAACGCGTCTCCGGGCCACAGGTCGGCCCGCGAGCGAGAAGGTACGGCAGAGAGCGCCTTGCCGAGCCTCCGGCGACCGGCACGCCCCTTGCGACTGAACCTATGTTCAGATACACTGGGCCCCTGGCCTCCGGCTCCTCACCACTGCCCGCGGCGACGCCTCGTATCTGCTGCCTCGATCTCGACACATTCTTCGTGTCGGTCGAGCGTACGCTCGACGCTTCCCTGGAGGGCAAACCGGTGATCGTAGGCGGACGACCCGGCCAGCGCGGAGTCGTCACCGCCTGCAGTTACGAAGTGCGCGAGTTCGGCGTGCGTTCCGGTATGTCGCTCACCCAGGCCGCCCAACTGGCCCCCCGCGCCATCTTCCTCCCGGTGCGCCACGGAACCTATGGGGACTACGCCAAACGCGTGGTGCACATAGCCGAACGTTTCTCCCCCGTTATCCGTGTCGCGAGTATCGACGAGATGTTCATCGACTTCCGAGGATCGGAGCGCCTCTATCACGCACCCGACGACGCCACCGACGACGAAACAATCGAGCGCGTGGTGTGGCAACTGACCGACGCTATCGCGGGCGAGCTGGGGCTGCCATCGAGTGCCGGCATCGCGACGAGCAAGGTGATCGCCAAGGTTGCCAGCGGACTGGCGAAACCACGAGGGGTGTTGATGGTGCCGGCGGGCCAGGAGACCGAGCTGCTCGCCCCCTTGCCCGTCCGCAAGTTTCCGGGAATCGGGCCCGTCGCCGCCAAGAAACTCGAGGCCGCTGGCATCCTCACCCTCGGCCAGCTGGCAGATATGCCCTACAACAAGCTCACCCACGTATTCGGGGCATGGACCGGCAACGTGTACCGCGGCGTGCACGGCCACGGATCGGCCGACATGGGTCCCGCCCGCCGCGCGTTTCGTGAACACGACCCGAGCGGAGAGACCGTCGGGAGCATCTCCAACGAGCGAACCTTCCGAGAGGATGAAGGTGATCCAACGGTCCTCGATTCGATGCTCTGCGCCCTGTGCGAACGCGTGTCCTGGCGGGCGCGCAAGCGCGGGGTGAAGGCACGAACCGTCACTCTCAAGCTTCGGTACGCCGATTTCGTCACCCTCTCACGCTCGAAGACCACCTCGCCCACACACTCCGAAAAACATGTACTTGGGATCGTAAGGGAGCTCTACCGGCGGGCCAACACCACCACGGGCAAGATCCGGCTGCTCGGTGTCGCGCTCACCAACCTCGGGCCGGGCGAGCAGCTCAACCTGTTCGAGAACCAGGATCGCCTCCACACCGTCGTCGACCACGTGCGCGCTCGCTTCGGCTTCGACGCGGTGCGCCTGGCCGCAGCGAGCACACGCGAGGTGGACCAGGGCAACGGACACGGCGAGCACCGCACCTGGGGCGGCAAGGGAACCCACGACACCACAACCAGGGCCGACCCGACGACCGACCCGACGACTCCCCCTTGACCCGCCCAACCCAACGCACGACCCTCCTTCGACCCGCGTCCCTCCCCCCCCCCCCCATGCCGTCCAACACCACAGCCGCCCCGGTGGTGTCCGAGCGTGTGGGCATCGCAGGTCAGCGAGGCTTCGCCAGTTTGCGATACACCGTCGCTAGCCACGGCTGCTGATGAAGCGGACGCCCCGGCGGACGGTAGTAGTGTTCGAGTTCCTCAAATCCGCGTGCGGTCACAAGCCCACGCCAGCGAGCGTGGTCGTGATAGGCCCCGTACCGCTCACCGTGCCAACCTTCGTGGTTGTCACCGCGTGGGTTCGAGCAAAACAGCACCCCGCGTGGCAACAGCGTCGCCCAAAGTGCGTCGAGGACCTGGGGGAGTGCTCGCGTCGGCACGTGGAACAACGTGGCATTGGCAAACACGGCGTGGAACCGGGCGGTGGGCAGATCGAGGGTGAGCAAGTTCTGGTGCCAGACCTCGCAGCCCGAGTGTTTGCGGGCGAGTTCGCAGAAACGGGCCGCCCCGTCGAGCCCCACCGCGGTGTGTCCGACTTCGGTGAACGCGATGAGATCGCGCCCCGGTCCACAGCCAAGGTCGAGGATACTGAGTGGAGCGTGGCCTTCAGCGTGCCGAAGCAGCGCCTCGCGGTTTTGGCTAACATCATGATCCCGCGTGCCCTGCCAGAACGCGTCGGCCTGGCGTTCGTAGTGGCTGAGTGTCTTGGCGGTGATGATGGCGAGTGGTGTTGCATCGGGGTCAGGGTCAGCGTCGGTCACGGGTGCCGACGATACACGGGAACTGTGCAGCCTACGGCACGTGAGCGACTCACCTCGATGCCGGCACATGGGCAACGATTTCGTGCGGTTAATCAAGGCCCGCGATGGCGCAGCGTCGTTGAGGCACGCCGCCCGTAGGGACCCAAGCAGACGCCTGCGGACAGAACAACCCGGAGGCAACCGAGCCCGAGCACTGGTTGTGCCCTGAGTGATCCTCATTGCGAGAGCCTCTTGTTCGTTTGGGATATCATCGCCAGGGAGTATTCTCGCGATATAGACCACAAAGAGAACACTTGTGGTTTTTTTTGAGAATGGACGACGAGATGTCCATGGCATCCAAGCAAAGCCGAGGTCCTGCAGACCGCGGACTCGGCGAAGATCGGGCCGAGAACTTCATCGCCTCGCTCTTCGCCGACGACCTGCACGCGAAGCGAGTTCTTTCCCTTT
>JAZGFE010000288.1:0-3811 GCA_036479215.1 Nannocystaceae bacterium
TCGATTTTCCGCTTCTCGGTGTACAGTTTTTGAAGTACCATTCGGTTCACCTGAAAGTGCCTTTTGCGCTCGGTTGCGCGTGTTCGCTGTTGCTCATAACTACACGAACAAGGGGACTTTCAGGTACATTCACAGTATTCAGATTTTTTTTGCGCTTGTTCTAGGTCTAGACCTCGCCACGCCGACCCCAACGATGTCCAATCCACGCCGTCGCGATACCAGCTGGACGCCCGCGCGCGACATCGCCCCACAGCCATACCTCGTCCCCCTCCCCGTCTACCCCGATTTCCCACACCCCGTCTACCCCGATGCCCACACCCGCACATCACGTTTCTATTCATCGTGATGAGGCGTAGCTCATCCCTGAACCGGTCGTGGGTGACACCGCTGGGTTTGCGCACGACCGAGCCGATAATATGACGGCAATCGATCCAACCCTCCTCGCCGCGTACGCGGGGGCAACGTTTCTCCGAGCGGTTTGTCGGCTTCGAACGCGACGGAGACGGGGTCGCGTTCCAATTCGAGAACCGGGGTCTCTCCCGAGACGGACCCAGGCCAGTCCGCGCGACTCGGGGAAAGCGCAGACCCGGTTCCACGGAACACACCGCGACCGTGTCGTTGCCCACGCAATTGGCTCCAGAACTAGAGCCAATTGTAGGGGCGCCTGTCCCGTAGCCTCAAGATACACGTAGTCTTGGTGTGGAGCCGGCGTATGCGCGCGCTCCGTACGCCCGCGCCGTAGTTCGTACGGCTTCGCGGGAGACTTCTCTCGCTACTCATGCAAGACTGCGGCTGTTCATTGTTTGGCCACGATGGCCAAAGGGAGACAAGAAAATGCCAAAATTCTACTATCCGTCGCTGCGTCGCTGCGTAGTTCATGATCTTTTTCTCTTGTGATGCGACTGTGGAGGAGGCGCCTCGAACACCGCAAGACAGAATGGCGAGTCTCGGTCTCGGGGAAGACCCACAGCAGGATGGAGCCGAACTAGACACCGTTGTTGTCGACACGGACACGAGCGTGGACGCCCCCCTTGAGCCGGCACTGGTGTCACTCGTCTGGCAGGATGCCCGCATCGACTCCCCGAGCGAGGAAAGCATCGCTGGCACGACAGCCCTTCGTGTCACCAACAGGGCCGGCCGCCGTATCGACGTCGAGCTGAACCTCGTCGCGGACGGTGGAACCATGCTCAGCACGACCCGCTCGCTCGGAACGTTCTCGCTCGCGATGGGCGAATCGACAGACGTCCAGATCGATATCAGAAAACTCGGCATCGGCATCGCAGGCATGCGTATGTCCGGCCAACTCAAAGCCAGCGCCCGCGTGTTCCTTGACGACAAGGAGGCATACCAGCAGCAAACAGGTTCGCGTGCCGTGTACTTTCATCCACGCGGACAAGAGATCGCCATCTACAGCCAAAAACTCCTTACCAACCGGTTTAACGCCGGAAACTACCGCGCCTACGAGTCTCCCGAGAGCTTCTCTCCGCGAGATCTCGAAACAGATGAAGATGGCGAGCCCACCGTGACGGACCGCATTCTGTGGGGAGGCGGCGAATCACCACCCGCCCCCGATTTCAGCGTCTTCCGTGGTCCAGAGCGCATGGACGAGAGCGAACAGGAGTCGGGTCTCACCATCGAAAATTCGCGCACGCAGGGGGGCGGTCTCGATGCAACGCGTGCCACCTACACCCTGTGCGCGCTTTACCAAATCGAAACGACCGACTCTGGATACAAGAACAGCAAGAACATTAGGGAGGACCATTGGTGGTTCGTTAACTCGCCAATATCTGTTCGCGCCCACGGCGGAGTTGTTAAGGTCGGAAACAGCACCTTTACCACCGGTACGAGTACAGGTTGCGTGACCTTCTCCAAGCTCACCGCAACCCATTCCGTTCGCATCTACGCCAAAGCATACGATGCGAACGATAACTACGTACGCATACACAACGCTTCGCCAACCACGACTTCCAGCTATCCAGGCTCCACCCACTCGATCCTCATCGAGGATGTGACCTTCTCGCCGGGCGTCACAAAGTACGTCTACGCGGGATCGTTCACCCCGCGCTGGACGGCGATGGCAACGTTGGCGTTCTCCTTGTACCGCTACCATGACGGCGTATATGATTCCGAATTTCATATCGCCGAGTCACCGGATTCCTTTCCTCCCGATCAGGACGCGGAGTGCAACAACAGAAACTATGCGAAGGATGTGGCGAACAACGAAATGTACATTCGAATCGCCGACGACAGCTGTCAAACTATTGGCCTGGATCGCAAATTTCTCGTGTCCCACGAATTTGGCCATGCGCTCGGCTATCTACATGCCGAGCGGAACAGCACCGCAAACGGAAACCGGAATCACGCCGAAACACCGAACGCATGCGGCACGGGAGGTACCGACTCCTACACGATGACATCGAAAGAGTGGAGTGTCATCGGTGCTCGCGAGGGCTGGGCGCACTTCGTCGCTGCGAGAGTGTGGAACAACGCTTCGAGCGATGGCACGTTTCGATGGTCCGGTGCGACGTACGATCTCGAACGATGGAATGCCAACAACGACGCGCGAGGTCGTCTGCGAAACGTGTGCTGCACGGGCTCTGGATGCGCAAATTCACTCGATGGAGCGGCAACAAACCAGGACTGGATGAACGCATACTGGGACCTTGACACGAACAGCAGTTGCAGTCCAAATCCATCAAGGCGCGATATGCTGCGGTTTTGGTCCGAGATCATCACCGCCACGCCCGACGAAGATGAATTCTACGACGAATCGCTGAACGCGATCGACACGCTGGTGTCCAACGGCGATATCGGCTCCTGCTACGGGTCCTCGGGCTCGGCCAAGTGGGAAAACTTTGCATGCCACAACGGCATCGACTTCACGGGGACGGTCCCCTCGGGCGGTTGCTAGGTACCGACGATCAAAGGAGAGAGGCGACCTGCATGCACCTACGTAAATCGTTAGATATGCCCAGAAGAGGGACGGACATCGGCACCACGATCGCCTCTCTCCTCGCCAGGTTGACGCCGCTCGGCGTGGCCATCGTGGCGATGGCCACGGGCTGGATGGGTTGTTCCGACGCTTCGCAGACGGTGGCGAGCGATTCAGGTCCACCCGCAACTGTGGACGAGGCTTCTGCCGGCGCCACAGCTGTCCCCCCGGAGGATGCTACCTCCGGCGGTTCTACCGACGACGTGGCGTCTGATGCATCATCGACCACGAGCGCGGAGGAGGCACCCACGGGCGCCACAGCCAGCCCAGATGAGCCGTCCGACGCGGCGTCGTCGGACGAATGGCCCGAATGTGGGGCACAGACTCATGATAGCGGCGGAGGCGGCGCACGCTTCAGTGCTTCCACATGGCCTTGGGCCGAAATCCAAAACGAGATCGTTCCGATCGAGAGCGGGGTATGCCGGGTTGTGTCAGTGATGGACGACCTGGCGGGGATGATCGTGATGTCCTGCACCCACGAAGATGGCGGCAGCCATGAGCTCAAGTTCTACGTCGGCATCGCCGCTCGTGGCCTCGAATACTTGTTGAAAGAGGAGAATATCACGCTGCGGTTTCAAGACGCAAACCGCGTGTATGCTGGGACTCACAACCACATTATCTTGCGTCGGCAAGACGGTACGCTACTGCTGTCCACAGCATCGTTCAGATGCGTGAACACCCATATCGGCAATCCGCTTCGACCGATCGACACGAGCGACATGGCGGGATCAGACTTTGATACGTGGCACGCCCCCTTTGGCGATTTCATTGTCATAGATGACCTATGTCCAGATACAGACGACCCTCGCGGAATGGCGG
>JAZGFE010000289.1:0-12832 GCA_036479215.1 Nannocystaceae bacterium
CGCTAGCGAACGCGGACTACCTGCTCGAACCCATCGACCTCCGCACCGGCTACAACCACCTCTCTGTGCGCAGCGCCGTCTCGATCATCGTCGACCGCGTCCTCGGCCGCGACCCATGATCGCTAGCTGTGGGGCCTAGGCACCGGCGCGGTCGGAAAAACCGCTGCGATGGAGCGCTGCGTATCGGCCCCCGGCAGCGAGCAGCTCGCCATGGGAACCCTGCTCGACAATCCGCCCCTCGTGCATCACCAAGATCTTGTCCGCGTGCACGATGGTGCTCAGCCGATGGGCAATAATCAATACACTGCGACCCCGCACCAGCCCCTCAATCGCGGACTGCACCCTCGCTTCGGTCTGGTCGTCCACACTCGCGGTCGCCTCGTCCAGAATCAATAGCGTCGGCTGGCGCACAGCCACCCGAGCGAAGGCAATCAACTGCGCCTCCCCCCCCGAGAGCTGGCGGCCTCGCTCCCCCACCTGCAGCTCCCTGCCGCCCCGCCCCAATAGCATCGAGTCGACCTGCACGGCCCGCAGCGCTGCGTCGATGCCTGCAAGATCGTGCACGATGTCCGGATCTCCAAGCGACACATTGTAACTCACGGTGTCGTCGAACAAGAACACATCTTGGGTGACCATCAGGACCCGACGTCGCAATCTGTCGGGTTCGATGTCCCGCACCTCGATACACGCCTCCGCCGAGCACAGCTGCACGCTTCCCCGGTAACCGTCGTAGAATCGCGTCAAGACCCGCGCCAAACTCGTTTTTCCCGATCCGGTGCGCCCCACCACCGCGACCACCTCCCCCGGTGCGATGTCAAAAGACACGCCCCGCAGCACCTCGCCACCCTCGCCACCCTCGCCACCCTCGCCACCGTACCCGAACGCCAACCCGCGGACGCGTACCCTCCCCTTCCAGTTTTCCAGGGGATCGCTCGGTGGCAGCGAGGAGGAGGTCGGGACGCAAATCCCGGGCGAGGCGCGTGTTTCCGATGGCTCGTCGAGTAGCCCAAAAATCCGGTCCAGAGACGCCACAGCGCGCTGGATCGTGGCGATCTTGTTCGAGAATTCTCGTATCGGCACGAAGATCCGCTGCAGATAGTCGACGAACGCGAAGAGTAGCCCCAATGTGATCGCCTCGCTCCCCAGCAGCACCTCAGGCGCAGCAACGTAGATCAGCAGTGCCACGCAAAACGTGGAAACGCCGTCCATGACAGAGAACAAAACGGCATCGAATACGTTCGCCAGCTTCGTCGCCCGAAGATAGCGTTCCCCCAACTGAGAGTGTCGCCGACGCGCCGCGTCCTCGCGCCCGTTGAGCTGAACAACAGACACGCCTCCGAGTTGTTCGGCCAAATAGCCGGTCTGCACCCCCTGCGCGCGACGAACCTCGAGCTGCAAGCCCCGCAACACGCGTGCGAAGTATCGCACCACCATCACCAGAAAGGGCGCGGCGGAGAGCGAGATCAGGGCCAGCTTGGCGCTGAGGAAGAACATGGCGGCGAGGATCGTGACGATCATCGCTACATCGGTCAGGATTGTGAACACGCCGAACGACAGGGTCTCGCTGAGAGTCTGAACGTCGTGGGTCGTGCGACTGAGTAGGGACCCCACAGGATGGCGATCGAAGAAGCGCGCCGGCATACGCAGGACATGGCGAAAAACGGCCTGCCGCAGGTCGGCGATGCTCGCGTGCCCACTTCGCTGCAGCGCATACACCTGTACAGCCTGTGCGCCGAATTCCAAGACCACGGCAGCGACGAACCACAGCGCCAGTGTCCTCAGCCCGTCGAAGTCGCGGCCGGGAATCTGGATATCCACCGCCTCCTTGATCAGCAACGGACGCCACATGGCCAGCGCAGACACCAAAGGGATGACGGAAATCCCGAGATACACCCAGCTTCGGTGGGGTCGGGCGAACCGCCAGAAACGGCGAAGGAGCAGCAGCGCCCCGCGGGCCCCGCTTCCGGTCGGGCGTGCCTCGGCGCTCACCGTGCCCCACCCGATTCACGGGCGGCATGCGAGTCGGCATAGAGTCCACCCCGCACCAGTAGCTGCGCATGCGTACCACGTTCGACAACGCGACCCTCGTCGAGTACGAGGATCTCATCGGCCTGTTCGAGCACACTCGTACGATGAGAGACGATCACTGTGGTCGGCGTCCCGGCTCCGTCGCCACTGCGGATGGAGCGAATCGCGGCGACCAACTGGGCTTCCGTCCCCTGGTCCACGGCGCTGAGAATATCGTCGAGCAGCAGCAGGGCCGGTCGGCGATACAAGGCCCGTGCGAGCGCGGTACGTTGCCTCTGCCCGCCAGATAGCATCACGCCCCGCTCGCCGACAAGCGTGTCCAGACCCTGCGGGAGCAGCTCGACGTCGCGCTCGAGGCAAGCCGCACGCAATACCCTCTCCAGTTCCGCGTCCCCTTCTGCGTCCCCTTCTGCGTCCGCCTCCGCGCCCCGTTCCGCGCCCGCCTCCGCCACTGCTCCCCCCCCCGCTTCCGCTTCCAGATCACGCCACGGCGAGCGTTTCGCCGACACGCCACGTAGGCAAATATTGTCGCGCAGGCTCGTCGAGAACAAGAAGGCGTGCTGACCGACCACAGCCGATCCACGTCGAAGCTCCGCAAGTGGGATATCCACGATATCGACCCCATCGAGGCGGACACAACCGCGCGGTGGCGTGTGCAATCGGGCGAGTAGCTCAATGAGCGTCGTCTTTCCGGCGCCCGTACGACCAAATATGCCAAGCATGCCCCCGGGTCGCACGGTGGCGGAGATGCCCGATATCGCCAGGTCTTGCCCCTCGCCGTAGTGAAATGACAGATCACAAAGTTCCAATCGAGGCGGCTTATCCACCCTCTTGCTGCTGGTCGCCGGTGGCAGACCGTCGCTTGTGCTAAGCACCTCTTGGACCCGTCGTAGGGCCGCTGATCCCCGCGACACAGCGGCAAGCACCCAGGCCAACGAAGTGAGGGTGGACACCAAGCTCACGAGTAACGCTGTGAAAGTGGCCAAGTCGCCCACACCGAGCTCTCCAGCGATAACCCGGTCCCCCCCCACCCACAGCACGATGGCCGTGGCAATCAGGCCCGAGAAGGTCAGGGCGGGCATGGAAAAGGCGCGGATCTTGGCCACGCGCATCGCCAGCTCGAAAAACTCTCGGTTCCGAACCTCGAAGCGCGCCACGATGGCTTCTTCGACACCGAATGCCCGCACGGTGGAAACACCAGCGTAGCTTTCGAGCACGCGATCCGAGAGCGCACCGAGCTCCTCAAGCGACTTTTTGACCAAGCCGTGGAAGCGCCGAATCGTCGACCGCATATACATCGCACCGAGTAGGACGGGGATGAGGCACCACGCTGTCAGCGCCGCGTCGGTGCGCAGCATCTGCATGACGTGCATGGGAATGGCCACGGCCACATTGCACACCTGCAGTCCCGCGAAACCGACCAACAACCGCACCGACTGCGTGTCGTTGGTCGCTACGCTCACGAGTTCTCCCACCTTCCGCCGTAGGAAGAAAGGCCGCTGCAACGTGAGAAGATGGCCGAACAGGTCGACGCCCAGCCGGTACTCGATCTCGCGACCAGGATTGAAAAACAAGATCCGTGAGACGGTTCTCACCACCACCACCACGCACGCCCAAACCATCAACTCGACGACGAGAGCGCGGGTGGAGGCAAGGGCTTCCACCCCAGAACCCTCGATCACGTTGAGGGCCCGCCCGATCAACGTGGGGATACGTACAACGGCATAGTTCGTAAGCACCAACAGCAGAAGCCCCAGCGCGTACTGGGGCACGTAGCGACGGCCGTAGACGAGAACGAAACGGAGGACAAGCTGCACGGAGCTGAGGACTCGAAGCGGGTCGTCTGACGCTGGTGTTGCCGCCGCGGAAACACCAGCGCCCCCGCACGCTGACAAGGGCTACAGTTTACACGACATGAGATCGAACGAGGTGGAGCGAGGCTCTAGCGAGGAGGACTTGCCTGACCAGGAGAGTCCGCGCCAACAGCGAGACCTCGCATGGCTGGGTCGTTAGATGGAGGAGATGTCCCCCCCCTCCGCGACCGCGGCACCCCCCCGTTGGAGGTTACTTGCCATCGCGCTTGCTCACCACCAAGGTCTCGTCTTTCGCTATGTCCAAGACCGCCGCATCCACTTTGTCGAGCTCAGCGCGAATCTCTGCGAGCTTCGCTGCGAAACCGTCTTTCTTCGCCATGTCCAAACTCAGGCCTCGTAGACCCTCGTCCCAGGCCCGAAACGCCTTGCTGAGCAGAGCTTGGGTATTGCCACCTTCCGCTCCACGCCCGGTCAGTGAGTCGTAACGCTCTTTGAACGCCTTTCCCGCAGGCTTGGCTTTCTTTGCGTATGTGTCGAATGCCCGTTGTGGTTTCTTGGACGCTGCCCACTTCGTCGCGCTTTTCTCCAACCCGTCGAGCATCTTCCGGAACTCCCCCGTGAACCTGGCGTAGTCTTTTTCCCTCGCCTTGATGTACTCGCGCGCCCCCTTTTCAAACATCGCGGCATTTTCCGCCGCGATCTCGTCACGGGACTTGAGACCGGACTTCTTGCGCGCCTCGGCCAGTTCTTCGGCGGTCATCTTGGGCTGAGCGGCGGCCATCTCGGCCAGGCTCCGAGACTTCTTGAATTCGCTCTTCTTTGGGGTTTCCGCCCCACCACCACATCCAACGCCAACCACCAAGGTGAGGGCAGACACAACGGCGAACAGTCGCGAGCACATGTGCATTTGAGATACCTCCAACGGCGGAGCGTATCACGCATCGGCCGAACTCGGACCGCAAACCGCGAACCGCGGTTTGGCCCAGAAGCGGTTCTCCAGCGCGGTGATACACTGGCCCAGTGTCGCTGGGAGTCTTCGACGCGGACCTGTTCCGGGCGGTGGCGGATCTCCTCTCCGACGGACGGGGCCGAACCGGCGCGCTCGCTACTGTGATCGGCCGAACTGGCTCGGCGCCGCAGATCGTCGGCGCCAAACTGGTCCTCTTCTCGGATGGCCGGCAATTGGGTACGGTGGGCGGCGGCACGATCGAGGCGCTCGTCCTCAAGGCTTGCGGCACCGCGCTGAGGAGCGGCGCATCATCCCGGGTTTCCGCCGACTTGGTGCGCGACCTGGCCATGTGCTGCGGAGGCAGCATGGAGGTGTTCGTGGAGTACCTTCAAGGGAAGACTCGGATTGTTATCATCGGCGCGGGCCACATCGCCCGGGCGCTCGCGCCACTCGCGTGCATGGTGGGGTTCATGCCCCTCGTCGTGGACGACCGGGAGGAGCTGTTGGCCGATCCCAGTTTCGAGCATATTGCTCGCCTCCCTTACGATACGGACGAACTCGACGTCGCCGTCCCCGACCTGAGCGAACACGACTATGTCGTGATCGTAAGCCGCGACCACCAGCGCGACGAACGGGCGCTCGCGCACCTACTCGAACGTCCGCACCGCTACCTGGGTATGATCGGGAGTCGCCGAAAGGTCATCCGGGTGATGGATCGGATCCTACGACGCTACGACGATCGCGGCCGCGATCGCCCCGATCTCGCGCGCGTGCACGCTCCGGTGGGTCTGGCCCTGGGAGGGCGTACACCGCAGGAAATAGCGATCAGCATCGTCGCAGAGCTCATCGCGGACGTGCATGGGGGCTGTGGACGCGCCATGAGCATCGCCTGCGCCCAGCCACACGGAACTCCTACGGGGAATGCCTCCACTGCACAACGAACCACGGATGGCAGCGCAGACCCCAACTGCTAGACTGGCGGACATGCTCGCTCGTCGCTCGCTGCTTCCCGTCATCGCTGCCATCACACTGGCCTGCTCGGCCAACAAGACGCCCCCCACCGTCGCCGCCGAGACGGCGCCTGTGCCCACGCCCCCCCATGCGGCGGCGAGCGCAGCCAAGGCGGACACTGCGACGGCGTCCCCGGAGCAACGGGTGCGCGTACGCGTGGGTCTCAACCAACTCTCTGGCGTGTTCGCTGGGCTCAAGAAAGCAAGCGAAGTCTGGAGCCCCGATCAAACCATCGACATCCCGTCGCAGCTTCAGGCCTTACTCGTCCAGCTTGGCTTCGGCCCAGGTTTTTTGGAGGGTATGGACCTCGACGGAACAATGGCATTCGACGTCAGCTACCCCCACTCTGGAGGACCTGCCAGTTCACCACAATTCGGACTCGCGGCGACCCTACCCACCCGCGATGTTCGACGCCTGATCGAGGGTTTCCCCGCCAGCTACAAACCCCAGCCCATGAGTGGCGGCATGTGGCAGCTGATCGACGAGAATTTTCAGGTCGTACTGCGCGAGCAATCCCACTCGCTCGAAGTCGCCTCGGAAGAAGCGGGATTGGAGCAGGCGGCTCGCCTCGTTGACGAGCTGGGCCCCGGCCGAAGAATTCGCGCTCGCGTTTGGGACCTACCCAACGACGTACTCGACCCGGCGAGCCTGCTCAATCTCGGCGCCGACGCCCGCACGAGCAAACTCATCGCAGCGGTACTGACCGAACTCACGGCGATGGAGGTCGCGCTGGAAATGGGGGACGACCGCGATCTGGAGCTCGCCGTCGGGGCCACCGCCCCCTTCGGAAAGTTCGGACTCGAGCCCATCGGGCCGCCCATCACCCGAGACAGCGCGCTGGCACACCAGCTACCTGCAGGGGCGGTCGCCGTGCTCCAGCTGTCGTGGGGCCAGCCCACATTGCTCCTCGAGGCCATCGACCGCCACGTACCCGTCAACCAACTGCCCGCGCCCCTCAATGACATCGCCAAAGAGGCCGTCAACGGCGTCAAGTCGATTCTCGGCCAAATACGGGACGAAGTGATCTTCGCGCTCTATCTATCCAAAAAAGGAGACGCGACGTTGCTTTTGTCCGCGCAGGTGGCCGACGCAACCGGTGCCCGCGACGCGATGCGGAAACTCTGGAGCGCGAGCGAGAGCGCGTTCAAAGCTCACATCAGTTTGGTGGGCCAGGACAAAAACCAACGCTACACCGCATCCTACAAACCAGACGGACTCAGCTTCTCGCGTACCAAGGCGGACTATCTGTACGCCACGATTCCGAAGGCGTTGCAAGACGAAGCCGCGGACTTCGCCATGATCACGGGCAAGAAGCGCAAGCTCGAAATCATCTCCATGACCCACGACAGCGCGGCCTTCATCGCCATCGGTGCAGGAGCCCGCAAGACGATGGCCGACATCAGCCGCCGCCTCAGCCGACCACGAAAAACCGATCTCGAAAGTGGTGGGGGCCTCGCCCTGGCGCGCCGCTCCACCGACGCATGCCAGGTATGCGTGACGATCGACCCCATCGGCGCACTCCAGTTGTATCTCCGCGATCAAGCAGATCGATCCGACAACGCCGATGCGAACAAGGCGCTGCGCGACATCAGCAAACTCGACCTCGGCGGGCAGATCGCCTTCGGCGTGCGCCTCAGCCCCAATGAGGGCCGACTCGGCCTCGGTATCCCCCAAGATTTGATATTCGCCGATGCCACCACGGCCGCACGGTTACGCGAGATCTGGATGCCGCTCCAGGGTGTTCCTGCCCAGCCGGCCCAAACCACCTCACTGCAAAGCGAATGAAACAGGGGGCCCCGGCCCCGCAGATCGCCGCAGTGATACTCGCCGCGGGCGCATCGTCGCGCATGGGGCGACCAAAAGCGCGCCTACTGTGGAACAATGAAACCTTTCTCGCTCACCTGTGCGGGCGAGCGCGCGAATGTTCGTGTGCCCCCGTCGTGGTCGTTTACGGCGCGCACGACATCGCGGACATCGTGCCACCCGACATCGAGGCCGTGCACAACCGGATCTGGCAAAAAGGACAGCTTTCCAGTCTGCAGCGGGGCATCGTCGCTATCTCCCCCTACTCGGCCGAGGTCACCCACCTGCTTGTGCTCACGGTAGACCGACCTCGAGTGTGTATGAAGACCATCGCGGCCCTAATCAGGGCTGGGCGTGGCGAAACGCAGGCCGTATGGCAACCGGCGTATCGGGGACAACGTGGTCATCCCGTCCTCTATCCGCGACATCTCGTGCCACGCTTGCTCGCCCTGCCGCCCACGGGGAGCGCACGCGACCTCACCGCGCGAGCTGAGGTCTCCCCACTTCGACGCTCCCTCGATGTGGACGACCCTGCAGTGCTGGAAAATTTCGACAGCCCCGAGGATTTGGACGATCTTCTGCGCTAGCTTCGTTGCCAGCCGCCGTCGCGGCCCCTACCCTGCGCCCCATGAACCTCGCGGCAATCGACACGTTGCACCCGCATATTGACGCGGATCGGCGACTGCTGGTGTTAACTCTTGATCACGGGAAAGCTAACGAGGTCGGCAGCGAGCAACTCGATGCTTTCGAGGCGCTATGCCATCTGCTGGAGCAGCACCGCGACATTTCCACAATATGCACCACCAGCCGGCGCGTGAGCCGCCGCGGAAAACCGCTGTTTATCGCAGGTGCCAACGTCAACGAGCGCAGCGAATGGGACAACCATCGCGTCAAAGCCCACGTACGACGACAACGTGAAATCATGCGTCGCCTCCGGCACCTCCCGGTTTTCAGTATCGTGCTCACCCACGGTATGACCTTGGGTTGGGGCGTGGAATATTTGCTCACGGCCGACTACACCTTGGCGACGCCCGAAGCTTCGTTCGCCCTGCCCGAGACCGGACTGGGCATCATTCCGGGTGCACGTGGCTCCGCCGAACTGGCGACACGAATCGGACCGGCCGAAGCGTTGCGTCTCGGTTGCACAGGTGAGTCTGTGTCCGCCTACGAAGCGCATCGCATCGGACTGGTCCAGGAAGTGATCGCAGACGTCGATACCGGGCTGTCCCGTGTCGAAGCCCTCGCGGACCTGGTTCGGCGCCGCTCACCGACGGCTGTCGCGGCGTTCAAAGGCGCTTTGCTCGAAAGCCTGGGGCGCCCCGAGAGCGAGCGTCTCGAAGCGGAAGCGCTCGCCTACGAGTTGTGCGTCGACTCGGGCGAAGCGGCCACAGGACGCGAGAACTTCGCGAAGATCGTCAAAGGCGAAGTCCCGCCTTGGGGACTGCGGAAACCTTGATCGAGGCCAGGCGTCCAAGCCCGACGCCTGAGCGCGCGCTCCGCTGGGCGCACGCTGGCGGCCGGACACCACCTACATCCGTGCACACAGAGCACTTCCGCGCGTCCGTTCCAGGCGCCGCATGTGCAATTTTGGTTCTCCGCAAGACGGTGAGATCGCTAGCGTGTGGACGCGTTCATTACATGGAGTAAGAAACGTCTTTTGCGCCAAGAACTATCTGGAAATAATGCGAGACTTGTTTCACTTCCTTATTGTACGCGCCGTGCACCATCGCTAGAGTCCCCGCGATTTCGCGCAACCCGCACTTTCATGAACGACCCCCACACCGATGCCGATGCCGACGCCGACGCCGACGCCGACGCCGGACCGCCGGACGAGCCCCACCTCGGCCCGACCGGGAAGATCGCGGGGAGGATCGCCGGCCGCTACGTCATCCAACGCTTGCTGGGCAGGGGGGGCTTCGGCGTGGTGTACGAGGCGTGGGACGAATTGGACGAACGACGCGTCGCTATCAAGTTCATTCGCTCAGATGCCAGCATGGATCCTTCTGGCACGCGCTCCCGAACCTACGAGACCGGCAGTTCGCAGGCCGAGAGGCACGGCCACAGTCCGAGCGAACGCGGATCTACGCGGACATTCAGCGCCACTTCTGACTCCGAAGACGATCTTACCCACGCGTTCAAGGATGAATTTCGACTCCTCACGCAATTGCACCACCCGAACCTCGCGGAGGTGCACGACTTCGGCCGCGCGGACGGAGATAGCCGCGTCTTTTTCACGCAAGAACTCGTAGACGGGCAACACCTCGGCGAGTTCCTAAAAGGCGCGTCGCGTGAGGTCATCGTCGATATCTTCCTCCAGCTCGCGCGCGCGCTTGACTACTTGCACGCCGTCGGCTTGGTACACGAAGATATCAAGCCAACGAACGTACTCGTGGCGACGCCCACCGACGGCTCACCACAAGCCAAGCTGATCGACTTCGGCCTCGCCCGGGTATTTCGACAAAGCGAGAGGGATCTGAGCGCCGATGACTCGGGCTCGATGATGGTACTGGGCGCCCCCGGCTTCTCTGCCCCCGAAAAAGTCCACGGACAGCTGACTGATCACCGTTCGGATCTCTACTCCCTGGCTGCGACCCTGTACGCCGGTATTCGTGGACAGCGAGCCTTCCCCACCGGAAACTTCAAAGAGGCGTTCCGCTCCCAGGCCGACTGGCGCCCCGAGTTCGCCGGTGCACTCCTGCCCGCGGCGGGTCCGGTGGTCGCCGAGCTCATCGGCCGCATGCTCCAGCCACAGCCCGACCGCCGCCCACAGAGCGCGCGCAGCATCGTGCTCGAACTTCTGCGACGCGAATCGACGATCATCCGAGACCGCCAAGATGGCAACGCGGACCTACACGACTTCGCCGCGGTGCTGGTGGAACAGCTCCCCTTCGCTGATCGAGACGGGTACCTTTCGAACCTGCTTGAGCGCGCCGCGGATATCTTGCTTCCGAGACAAGAATCCGACACGAGCCGCTCCGGCTGGAAACGCAACCTGCCGAACCAGACCGTGGTCATCGAGGCCCCGGAGGGCATGGGGAAACAACGCTTGATGGCCGAGCTTCGCCGCGAGATCCAGATCGGAGGCGGTCTTTTCCTCGCCAACAACTGTTGGCGCGCCGAGAGCAACCCGCTTGGTCCCTTTGCGCCCATCGTGACCGAGCTTGCCACCGCGCTAGACGAGGACTCGCCCCTACGAGCAGACTACCGCGGCTTGCTCCGGCTAGCGAGATCAGGGGATCACAACGGGGACCGCAACACCGCGGGCCAGCTGATGGAGTTTCTCATCACCTGTGCGAAAGAGCGGCCGTTCGTATTGCACCTCGCAGACCTGGCGCAAGGCCGAGAATTCGCTCGTTTCGAACAGCTCGCTCGGGCCATCGCCTACAACAACGCCGCGATTCTACTCTGCGCGACGACGGTCCCCCACGGCAAGCTTACGCCGCAGCTCACGCATCTTAGCCGTGAGGACATGTGTGAGGTCTGGCACCTTCGCCCTTTCTCACCGCAAGAGATGCAGACGGTCATCGGTGGTGTACTGGGCGAAGGGAATATCGTCACCGAACTCGCCACCATGCTCGATAAGCTCACGGGCGGCCACCCACTTAGCTTTCGAGAAACACTGAGGGTGATGATCGAAGAGCGCCTACTGATCCGCGACGCGGACAACTGGCGTATTCGTGCAACGTCGACCACAGCAGACGAGTTGCACAAGACACTCGCGCAACGCTGCGAATCGCGCTTCGACGCAATTGGCGTGAGCGCTTGGGAGATCGCAAGCATCCTCTACTTGCTCGAGGCGCCCATTGACGAGGCGCAGCTCGCCGATCTCTCCAATCTACGCAAGGAACATTTCCGACGCACGCTCGACCACCTGCAAGGAGAAGGGCTGATCGAGCGCGCAGCGGGATCCTCGTCCCGACAGGTTGCCCTCGCGCACGAGTCCGCCCGGGAGGCGGTGCGACGACGCTACGAGTCCTCCCTCGACGAAACCCGCCTCGACCTGGCGGCCCGCATCGCGGACCTCGAGACCGTAGATCCGGACCTTATCTTTCTGCGTGCCCGCATACTCGACGAAGCCGCACATGGCCTCGAAAGCGTGGGCGCCCTCGAAGACGTGGCGACGCACCTCCTTCAGGCCGGGCATACTCGCCTCGGTGCGCGCTCTCTCGAGCGCTTGATCACCCGACTTCGGCGCTTCGGTGGCGTTGGAAGGCCGAATCTTCAGCGCCTGCTGGACGCGGAACTCGTATTCCTCCGCGACGCTGCCGGCGCCTTGGACGATCGCCGCCGGGAAGCCCGGCACTGCGAAGCTGGGGTACTTATCGCCGAGTTGCTGGGGGACTTCCGGGCCCAATCCATCTTCTGGCTCGGACTCGCTACTCGGTATACGCGCTACACAGGCGACGCCCTCGACCTTGAGCGCACCCTCGAACGACTCGACAAGGCGGCCGCCACCGCTCGAACCGCGCGCGACGAGGAACTCGAACTCATCATCTCCAACCGCCGCGCAGAAGTTCTGCTCGTCGCCGGTCAGGTCGAAGAGGCGGGTTTTTACTCCCGTCGCGCGATGCAGATCCTCAACCTTCCCGACGCGAAAGACGCAGATATCTGCGACATTATCGGCGCCCGTCTGCGTTGTCTCGCGTTCTCGGGCCAACTGGAGGAGGCCAAACGTCTGCACAAGCTGGCCGCCCCCATCGCTGCCCGCGTACCCGCGCCGCAACGACTCAGCTACATCTCCGGCATCGCGTTCGCGGCAGTCTTCAGCGGCGATCCCCACCTCGCTATCGCGGAGATCGAAACCTCCATCGAGCAACTGCGCAGCGCCAACGTGCCGCGACTCCTCATGGCACCTACACACAATCTGGGGGACCTCTATCTGCGCGCTGCGCAGTACGACAAAGCCGCCGACAAATTCCGCGAGGCCATCCATCTCGCTACCCTCTACGGTGTGGAGCACGCAGCACATCTCAACCGCGGATTTCTCGGCTATACGCTCTGCCGTCAGGGCGACCTGGAAGAGGGTCCGGCCATCCTTCGGGAAGCTGCCGACGCGTTTCAAGAGCGCTTTTCGCACGACCAGATCATGCTCCAGCAGCTGCGACTGCTCGCAGCCGAGGTGGCACATATGACTGGGTACAGCGCCCGCGCCCGACGCGAACTCGAGGAGATGCTCGCGGAGTTCCACGCCACCAACGAGGTCGGTCTAGCGACCTGGGCACAGGAC
>JAZGFE010000290.1:5000-9921 GCA_036479215.1 Nannocystaceae bacterium
AGCGGCGGTAAATTCGCGGGAACTTGGTCCAGCTCCCCATGCTTGAAGTTCAACACTAAGGCCTCGGGCTCGATGATCTTGTTTCCGAGGTTCCCGGAGTGACAGAGCCCGAAAGGCGCTTCTTGCTGCAGGCCATCATCGACGTAGCTACCCTGTCCATGAGCGTACGCACCCGTAACCTGCCACGTGATCCTATCGCTATCCGCTCCGACTCCTCTACTCGCCAGGATAGTCACCGGCATTCCAAGGCCAATGTAGGGTAAGGGACCCTTGGGGAAAGCGTCGTCATTGTCGGCACCCACGACCATCCTAAGGAAGTTTTGCCCCTCCTCCGACACCAAGATGCTCTTCAGCTCCCACTCTGTGGCGACCGTCCGAAACAGCAAGGGCATCACCATGTTCTTGGCAGAATAGTTTCCGACATCCAGGCACTGGTCCCCGATCACAACGCCAGTGTAGGCACCAATGCTGGGAATGACGGTTGAGGTTACACTTTCGCCTGGCTGTAGAGAGCGGTCCGCAGCATACCAAAACCCATTGCTCGAAAGTCTGGCCGCGCCTTCTGTGCGCGATATTTTGGCGTCATCCGTGGCCGGTAGCAGCATTCCGGCCGGGAAGGCCTCAACACCAACATAGTCGTAGACTGCGCTGGAGTTTTCATTGAAACTATCGACCGTCGTGAGCCCAGCCATCGGAGGAGGTGAGTCCAGGTAGCTCTGGATCGCCTTCACCGAGTCCGCGCTCACCAAAAACGGATCCATCCAACCTGGCTGCGGATCGGCGGCTTGGAGCGATCCGATGGGCATCACGTTACACATGGCGAGCAGGGCAAGACCTATGATCTTCATCTTCTTCTCCAGTTGAATTAGCCACCTAAGCACCGGAGGTGGCCGCGGGTTCATGTCGATCAGAATACCAAACATACAGGAAAACTATCATGGCCCACGCCCAGTATCTCGGCTTTGTGGCGGAAGACGTAGCCCGAGCTCTCGCCGTCGCTGTCGAACAGTGGGTTGGGCAGTGGGCTGAACCTGTACGTGTTCGGGCCGACTTCTGTCGGGGACGTTGTGGAGGAGTTGTCGGCGTCGTTGTGCGGGTCGGGAGGCTCGCTGCCGGACTTGGGTTGGTAGTGGAGCCAGGTTTGGCTCGTTTCGCTGTGCCCGGAGTACGAGTAGCACTGGCATTCCCACTTTGGAGGGTTCTCGCTGGCGTCCCCGGTCGGCACTGGGAGCTGCTCGGGCTGAAGTCCGGATCGGTCAGGCTTGAGGAACACGCGGCCGCGGCAAGGGCACCGAAGTCCTCCGAGAATCGGACCATGAACGCGTTCTCCCGCTCCGTTCCGTTGAGCGTCGGGCTGCCGCCGCTGCCTCACGGCAAAAACTCCTTGGGGGGACGGAGGGACCAGGTGCCGTTTTCGTCGAAAAGGCGGGCGGGGGCTTGTTCCTCGTCGGCGCAGGCGGCGAGGAACAAGCGTCGAGGACGAGGACGGGAACTCGGATGCTTGGCTGCGACGATTTGACCATAGTGGGCCTCTTGGAGCCCGGGAAGCTACCAAAAGTCACGGCGTGCGTAGTCTTGAGCACCTTCCTCACTGCGCGGGAAGTCGGCGCGGTCGCCGTGACCCTCCGGTTTGCGGCGGGAGCCACGGGGACCCGTGTTGGGAGCGCAAGTTGTGATTGACACGGCGCCGGGTCGGGCTTAGGTTGCGCTGCGCGATGTCCGCCAAGCGGGATTATTACGAGGTGCTCGGAGTCGAGCGAAGTACAAACGCGTCCGAGATCAAGCGGGCCTACCGCAAGAAGGCGGTCACGTTCCATCCGGACCGAAACCCGGACAACCCCGAGGCCGAGGAGCGCTTCAAAGAGGCTGCCGAGGCCTTCGAAGTGCTCAACGATCCGGAGAAACGCGAACTGTACAATCGCTTCGGGCACGAAGGCCCGGCACGTGCGGGTTTTTCGGGGTTCCAGGGGACGGAGGACGTCTTCGCACATTTCGGGGATCTGTTCGGCGACCTCTTGGGTCGCGGCGGGCGGCAGCGAGGCGGGCCGGGGCGTGGTGCCGATCTGCGTATGCGTCTGACGATCCCGTTTAGCGACGTCGTCGACGGTGCGGAGCGGGAGATCACCGTGCCACGTCGTCATCGCTGTGATGACTGCGGGGGCACCGGGGCGGCCGAAGGATCTTCGCCGACCTCGTGCCGTCACTGTTCCGGGACAGGGCAGGTCGTGCATCGCCAGGGGTTCTTTACACTCCAGACCACCTGCCCGGCGTGTCGTGGCGAGGGATCGACCATCGAGACTCCTTGCGGGG
Organism: Nannocystaceae bacterium; assembly: GCA_036479215.1. Classification (GTDB taxonomy): domain Bacteria; phylum Myxococcota_A; class Polyangia; order Nannocystales; family Nannocystaceae; genus FL481. Next base: position 7,311 of record JAZGFE010000290.1, read on the forward strand.
GGTGCTCGGGTACCGGCGTGCAGCAGCGCGACGCTCAGCTCAAGCTTCGTATCCCCGCGGGGCTCGACGACGGTCAGACCCTACGCGTAGCGGGGGGTGGTGAGCGGGGCAGTCGCGGTGGCCCGGCGGGTAATCTCTATGTCCAAATCCATGTCGAGGAGGACGCGCGGTTTGCTCGAGACGAATTCGATCTACATTCGATAGTTGAGGTCGATATGCTTCAGGCATGCCTCGGCACGACGCTCACGGTCCCGAGTTTGGAAGGTGATATCGAGATCGAACTAGAGGCCGGTACGCAACCCGAGGATGTGATCGTTCGCCGTGGCAAGGGCATACCGGTGTTGGGCCGCCGCGGCAGGGGCGATCATCACATCCACGTGCGGGTGACGGTTCCCAAGCGGCTCGATGCGCGGCACGAACAACTTTTGCGCGAATTCGCTGAGGATGCCGAAATTCCCGTGAGTCCTAAGAAAGGTTTCCTCGGGAGCCTACTGAGTCGCGGGAAGGAATAGCGGGCAGGCAGCCCGAGCGTTGCACTCGCTTGGAGTCGACCGGAGGGAACGGGCAGAACCGAGGCCACCGCATCTAGCGGCAGTTTTTTTCGATTTCTTCGACCGAGGTCGAGGCGAGCACGCACTCCACCTCGGAGGCCGTCGCGTCCTTCGTGCAGCTCGCCACAAGTTTGGGGCGTAGCGATTTGGCGATGAGCTCGGCGCTCTTCGCCAGTTTGCCTTCGGCCGCTTCGCTCTTCGCCAGCAGCTTGAGAAAATGATCCGCGAACTTCTCGCAGCCTTCGGGGGTGGCCGATGGTCTACAGCCCACGGTGGCGGCGACAAGCGCCAACAAGAAGAGTCGTTTCATGGTCGCCCTAGTCCGTCTGTTCGTCGCGGCCTGCCGCTGCTGCTGCAAAAACTACTCGAGCTTGGTCGTCTCGACAACGAGGTTTTTGCCGGCGCGAATCACGCTGCTTTCGCGTTGTTTTCTCCGGCGCCGATGGGGCATGCTGGAGCTTATTGCGCTTCCATGGCCGGATAGCGGTACTCCGTCGGTGGCACGAAGTTCTCTTTGATCGTTCGGGGCGAAAGCCAGCGGATGAGGTTCCACATGCTGCCGGCCTTGTCGTTGGTACCACTGGCGCGGCTACCTCCGAAGGGTTGCTGGCCCACAACCGCTCCCGTCGGCTTGTCGTTGATGTAGAAATTGCCTGCACTATATCGGAGCCGTTCCGTGGCCTTCGCTATCGCGCCACGATCGCGGGCGAAGATGGCTCCCGTGAGGGCGTAGGGGCTTGTATCGTCGCATCGCTCCAGCGTCGCCTCAAATCTATCGGCCGGGTACACGTATACAGTGGCGATGGGGCCGAATAGCTCGTCGCACATGGTGGGCGAGTCGGGCGTGTTCGATACGATCACTGTTGGGCGCACGAAGTAGCCCGTGGTGTCGTCTGACTCGCCGCCGAGGACCTCGGCGATCTCGCCCCCGATCTTGCGCTTGGCATCGCCGATTGCCTTCGCGTGACCCCCGAATGCTTCGGCACTGATGACCGCTCCCATGAAGTTGCGGAAGTCTCGGACATCGCCCACGCGTATCGCGGGGAGCTCGTCCGCGATACGCTCCCGCAATTGTGGCCACAAGTTATCTGGGATGTATAGACGCGACGCCGCGGAACATTTTTGCCCCTGATACTCGAAGGCACCGCGCACAAGGGCGCAGGCGAGGGCTTCGGGCTGGGCACTCGGGTGGGCGAAAATGAAGTCCTTTCCACCGGTTTCGCCGACGACGCGGGGGTAGCAGCGGTAATGCGTGAGGTTCTCCGCCACGTCGCGCCAAATGCCTTGGAACACGGTTGTGCTGCCCGTGAAGTGGATGCCGGCGAGAGATGGATGGCGCAGCACTTGGGCCCCGATGGCCGAGGAAGGTCCGGGTACGAGATTGATGACGCCGGGTGGAAGACCGGCGGCCTCAAACAGATCCATCAGATGGTGGGCCGAGAGCAGCGCGGTGCGGGCGGGCTTCCACAAGACCGTGTTGCCGCATATTGCCGGGGCCGCGGGGAGATTGGCGGCGATGGAGGTGAAGTTGAACGGAGTGGCCGCGAATACAAAACCATCGAGTGGGCGGTACTCGGCCCGGTTCCAGACACCCGGCGCGGAGTTTGGCTGGTGTGCGTAGATCTGTTGAATGTATGCCGCGTTGAAGCGGAAAAAATCGATCAATTCGCACGCGGCATCGATTTCAGCCTGATGGGCGGTTTTCGACTGATCGAGCATGGTGGCCGCGTTGATCCGGTGTCGGTAGGGACCAGCGAGAAGGTCGGCCGCGCGCAGGAAGACGGCCGCGCGCTCTTCCCACGGCATCGCGGCCCATGCCGGGCGAGCCGCCTCCGCCGCTTCGATGGCGGCCTGCACCTCAGCCGGCCCCGCTTGGTGACACACGCCCAACACATGGGCATGGGCGTGCGGCATGATCATGTCGATGGTCCGCCCGGTGGCGATGCTTTTGCCGCCGATGCGAAGCGGCACCTCGATGGTCGTCGCTGCCTGACGCTCGAGCTCCGCTTTCAGTGCCGTGCGTTCAGGGGATCCGACCCGGAAGTCCGTGACAGGTTCAT
>JAZGFE010000291.1:0-28067 GCA_036479215.1 Nannocystaceae bacterium
CATCATCATCATCATCATCATCATCATCATCATCATCATCATCATCATCATCATCATCATCATCATCATCATCATCATCATCATCATCATCATCATCATCATCCGCCCCATCCCCATCGCCGCCAGCACTGTCGCCACTGTCTCCGCTGTCGCCACTGTCTCCATCGTCATCGTCATCGTCATCGTCATCGTCATCGCTACCGAACGCAGGCCCGCACGACGAACTCCATTGCTGCACCGGTATCCCCTCGCAACCATTGTTCCAGGTACCAAACGCCGTATCATCCTCTCCCATCCAAAAGCCGCCGCACCCATCCGTTGGCGTCCAGTCTGCGCCCGTAAAGCAGGGCGTGATGTCTACACCCGAAGCGGACTCCAGCCATTCAATCGCGGCGGGCTGCGCCAGACTAGCGTACCAATTCACGCCACCGGTGCCACAGGAGCCGTTGAACGTGGAGGTGATCCCCAGTGTGCGCCACGTCCCATCCTCGAGCCGGGCAAGCAGAGGGCCGCCGCTATCGCCTGGGCAACCCACAACGCCGTTGGTATCGTCTACCGTGATCTTACCGGCCCCCACGGCTGAGATTTTCGAATAGCCATAGCGCTTGGTTCCGTAGCCGCTGGTATTCGGATAGTCCCCCATGGTGTCTCCCCAACCGCATTGCACGACGTCGCTCCCTGTTACTGCAAGGGCATCCATCTCGCAGCCCTGCGCGACCGGAATCGCCGGAATGTCGGTGACGGGCTGTGCGAGCAGGCAGTACGCCCAGTCCGTCGGCTCCGTGTCGTTGTACCCAGGGTTTGTCTCGCACCGCTCGGTCTGAACCGCGCGTTGCGCGCCCGCCGCTTCAAAATAAATTGTACCGTTGTTTTTGCCACAGTGCGCGGCGTAGATCATGACCCTAGGGTGCACGAGAGTGCCCGTACAGCCGTTGAGCTTCATAACCGCCGGCGCGAAGCCACACTCGCTGACAGGGTCGCCATTCGAGATACGCGTGTCTCCAGCCTGCGCGGCATTCGAGGTCCATAGCTGCGCCGAGAGGCCGATGGCCAACGCGGACAATTTGGTGACGAGTTCCTGCATGCGGTGTTGCTCCGAGTCGGTTCTAGCAGATTTGACGATCGACCGTAACGGATCTAGTCGTGCAACACAACACAACACAGCGCGGCCCAGCCGGGCCCAATCCCGCAGAGCGCAATGCGCTGCAGCACAGCTGCAACGCCACCCAGCGACGCGCCACCACGAGGGGGAGCGCCAGGCCCGGCAAGCCATTCACGAGAATGGCGTATGCAACACATCGGGCCAGTAAGCTACGGAAACAAGTTTTGGTACAAGCGCGCAATAATAGCGGAATCCGCCCCACGTCACCGATTCCCCAAATCACCGCAATCGCTGCAAGCGACTTGACTGCACGACAGCGCAACCTACGCCAAGTCGCTCGCCCAGATCTTGCTCGTCTTAACCGAGCATCGCTTTGGGCACTCGCGCCACAACCTCAAAGGTAGCCAAGTATGGTGCTGCGAGACTGCTAGCTCACAGCGCCAAGGCCACCCGATGCTTCCTCTCCAAGTAGAGGACGTCGCCGTGACGCACATTTTCCAGCGGCCGTGTCCATGGTGTTCGGTTCAGATCGGCGGGTGAGGCACAGTCCAATTTGGCACGCTATCGCACCTATGCGAAGGAACACCAAACAGCTTCTATCCTGTCGCCACGCGCTCTGCGTGACCGCCTGTGGCGGTCGCTGAGTTCTTGCCCGCGACGCTCCAGTGCATGATCGAGCCCGCGAGTGTTGGGAACGTGTCCCAAAGTAGACACACAGGTGACCGCACGAACGCTCGGGCTCCGACTGGCGACGGGCCGCGTACCGTCACGACAGTCAACCTGCCGCGCAACTTGCCCTCGTTGCGCATCGTGGTCCCATGCCCAAGCTCCAATACCGAGTCCTAGTTCTCCTCCTGGCCGGCTCCGTCGGCTCCCTCTCCTGCGAATCTGGAGATGGCTCGCAACAGGTGGACGACGGACAAGTCGAGCTCGCCGGATTTGATGTCGTTGACGACGAAGTCTGGGATGACACCGCGGTCCGCAAGGTTCTTGCATGTGTTCGGGTTTGGTTCACTCGCCTACCCGAAGCGGGGCCCGCCTCCAAGAGCTTGCTCGTCGCCAGCGACTACGTGGCTCTGCACGGTGCACCCGCCTTCGACGGACGCGACCGCCAACGACTCGCTCGTCAGGTCAAGTACATGGTCCGCCCACCCGTCGCACTTGGGGGTCCCATCGACTTCCTCCGACAAGAGGGTCTGTCTGGCCAAGGGGCTGAAACACGAGCGTTGTCGCAGAAGCCAGCCTCCTACGAGGGCTTCTGGGTACAGGCGCGGATCAGCCCCTCGTGTGGCGGTGTTTTGGGCCCAAGTACAACCGCAAAGCGACCGCTGCCTCCGCTGGCCGCTTCTATCCGCCTGCTACACTACTTCCCGTGCCCGTGCCCGCTCCTGTTGTGCCCGCTCCCGTCGTGCCTGCCTCATCTGATCCCGACGGCCCGCAACTGCTCCGTGACATCACGTTTGTCGTCAATCGGTCCATCAAGGGTAAGGAGGCGGTCATCGAGTTCGCGCTCCTCGCCATGGTCGCCCGGGGCCATGTGCTAATTGAGGACGCGCCCGGCGTCGGTAAGAGCACCCTCGCGCGCGCGCTGGCCGATGCCCTCGGCGGTCGCTTCTCGCGGATCCAATTCACGAGCGACCTCTTGCCCGCCGACCTCATTGGATCGAGTGTGTGGCGTAGCCACGCAGAGACCTTCGAGTTTCGGCCGGGCCCTCTTTTTGCCAATGTGGTCTTGGCGGACGAGATCAATCGAGCGCCGCCCCGGACTCAAAGCGCCTTGCTCGAGGCGATGAGCGACCAGCAAGTATCCGTCGAGGGCATCACCTATCCCCTCCCCCAACCCTTCACCGTGCTCGCTACACAAAACCCGCAAGAGCACTACGGCACCTATCCCTTGCCCGAGTCCCAACGGGACCGGTTCACGATGCGCATCGAAATGGGCTACGCGTCCGCCGACGTCGAAGCTAGCCTACTACGGAACCTGCGGGCCCCTGCCCGCGCCCCGGCTGCTCCCATGGCTGCTCCCACGGCTGCTCCCACGGCTGAGACGTCCGGCATCCAGATCGCGCGAGACCCCGCTCCGACGGAGGCGTTGCAGCTCGCTCAGGTGGCTGCCGACCAAGTCACGGTGCACGCCGATCTCGCCCACTACGCCCAACGCGTAGTCTCCCAAACAAGGGCATTGCCCGGCATCCGACTCGGAGTGAGTACCCGCGGCGCCCTGGCGTGGATGGCCTCTGCACGCGCGCGCGCCTATTTGCACGGCCGCCACCATGTGGACGTGGACGACTTGCAAGCGCTCGCCGTGGCCACTTTGGCGCACCGACTGCTGAGCGATCATGAAACCGGTACCGAGAACACACAGCTGTGCGCCGACCTGGTCCGCGACGTCATCGCCTCGACCGCAGTCCCCGTGTAGAGTTCGGTATCGAGCCCGCTATACAGCCCGCTATACATGGCCTCCGCCTCCAAGAAAAAACGCGTCGCGCTGTGGCAACGACGGCTGCGGGCACGGGATCGCAGCCTCCAAATCACCAAGGCGGGATGGCTGTTCATCCTCTTCACCATCGCCGTGGGTTTCGCAGCCATCAACTCGGGTGCGAACCTTCTCCATGTCGTATTCGGAGCGCAACTCGGCATCGTGATAGCGAGCGGTGTGCTGTCGGAACGTATGCTCCAGCGCGCACAATGCCGCATGGCTCCCCATGCTGGTGTACACGCTGGCGGCGAGGCGACCTTGCGAATTGAGGTACGCAACACCAGTGAAACGCGACATCTCCTGAGCGTGTCCGTGGAACACGAAAGCGATGGACCTACGGAGGGTGCGGGCAGCTTCTCGCCGGTCTTCGCCGTAGCGGTCGCCCCGGAACGCCACGTAGAGCTCACATCCCGGATCAACATGCCGCGACGTGGCCGACATCCGTTGCCGCCCGCTGCATTGGCGACCCGATTCCCTTTCGGACTCTTCATCAAACGTAAACGGCTTGCGCACGCACATCCGATTGTGGTCTATCCTAAGGTCCACCGCGTGGCCCTGCGGGCCTTGGCCGATCTCCACGCTGGCAGTGAGGATGGGCATGCGCACGGTCTCACTCGCACGGGCGAATTCCACGGCCTACGCGCGTACGCAGATGGCGATGACGCCCGACATATACACTGGAAGGCCACCGCCCGGCGGCGTCAGCTCGTCGTCGCGGAGTTCCAGCGTCAGAAGGAGCGCGAGATCTGGCTTCAGCTCGAACCTGGGACCACCGGCGATGCGGATTTCGAGCGACGTGTGGAGCACATTGCCTCCCTCGCCCTCGCTCTACTTCGCAGCGGACATGCCCGCACGGCTCTCCGCTACGGAAGTGAGACCCTCGTCGATCCCGGTCAGGGCCGCGCACACGAGCGTATCGTGTTGGAGCGACTCGCACAGGTGGGCACGGAGGCCGCATGAGCCTGCGCCGCCACCGAGACCTACTCAGTGCGGCCCAAGCTGTGATCGCTCTGGCCGCGGTCGGCCTCGCCGAAGGCACGTCGCCTCTCATCCTCGCGATGACCATCGCCCTAGGCATTCACGCCTTCGTGCGCCCCTTGGCGCGCGAGTCCAGCCGGATCGCCGAACGCCTGTGGACGCTCGGTACGCTCGCCGCACTGAGCATCGCCGTCTATCGTGCCTTCGCCTGGGCGCAAATTCTCGACGCGGGGATCGATTTTCTCCTCTTCCTCATTATCCAACGCTTCTACTGCCGACAACGCTGCCGAGAACATCTCCAGCTTTTTCTGTTGGGATCCGTGCTCATGAGTATCGGTGCAGTGATCAACACGGACCTCAACTACCCCTTCCTTTTGGCCCTCTACCTTCCGATCGCGGCCATGGGCCTGATCTTGATCCAGCTGGTGTCGGAGGCCGAGCGTCTGGGCTCACGCGTCGAACACGAAGTCGAACGCCACGCGCGCGCGCAGAGCGGCGTGCTCTGGCGCTCTGCCATCGGCGTCGCGCTCATGGCAGGCCTCGCTGGGTTTGCCGTATTCGTGGTTTTTCCACGCTTCGGCATCGGCACCATGATCCGGGGTCCGGCACGCACGGAGATGACGAGCGGCTTCTCCGACCGGGTGAAACTCGGACACTTCGGCACGATCCGAGACGACGCCAGTGTCGTGATGCGGGTGCAACCCCACCCACACGGCGAGTCCCGAGAGGAAGCCGCACATCTGCCGCTCTACTTTCGCGGCACAGCTTTCGATCGCTACGAAAATGGCGGCTGGACCCACAGCAAAGCGGCGCACGCATCGGGTGTGCTGCGCGTGCTCGGGTACTGGGTATTCGCCGAGCAAGGTCGGACCATCGTCAGGGTCGACAAGGCCACCCGCCTCGGCCGTCGTCCCGCGCCTCTGCGGCCTCGTGCGGTGCCGGGCTTCGCCGCATCCCAGAAGTTGTCCGCCATGTCCATTATCTTGGAGGATATCGGTACCGACTTGGTGTTCGTACCCAGCTCCCCGCTAGGGTTGCACTTCGAAACGCGGGCGTTGGGCGGACCGAGGCGTGTGCATGCGGGCAGCGACCGCCAGCTCGCGGTGCCGGGGCGCCCGCCTGGTGCGTTCAAGTACGAGGTGCTGTCTCGCCTCACGCCCCCGACGCCGGCCGAACTGACCGCAGTCGGCAGACCCGATACCTCCACCCACACAGCCTATCTACAGGGCGCGGGCGAACGATCCACAGCGATCACCGAGCTCTCTCGGGCCCTCACCCACCGCGCGGAAGCCCGCTTAGAGAAGGTGAAGTCCGTGATGTCCCATCTCGGTCAACTCGACTACACGACCGACCTCGCGGCCTTCGAGCGGACCCCCGGGGACGCGGACCCTGTAGAGGGATTTCTGTTCGAGACTCGGGCCGGCCACTGCGAGTACTTCGCCACCGCGGCCGCTGTGCTGCTTCGAGAGGCCGGCGTGCCGACCCGGGTGGTCAACGGCTATCTGGGCGCAGACTGGAACCATATCGGCCGCTACTACGCCGTGAGGCAAGCCAACGCCCACTCGTGGATCGAGGTCCACTTCGGCGACCTGGGCTGGGTAACCTTCGATCCCACGCCCCCACAGGGGCGACCCGCAGCGGTGCCGACTTCGACCACCACTTCGATCGCCCAATGGATAGATGCCCTGCGCAACACCTATTTGCAGCATGTGATCGACTTCGGCCTCGCAGACCAGCTGGCCCTGCTGCGAGGCATGGGGCTGCGAACGCCCGAGCAACGCGGTCTACGTTGGGACGCGGCCGCACTGTGGGCGCTCGTGCCCGTGTTGGCGGGGGTCGGTTGGCGACTGGCGAGCCGACTCCGAACCCGCGCGGGCTCGCCGAGGGAGACCCAATTGTACCGCCGGATCCTGAGCGAGTTCGCCGGCCGCGCATACCCGCGTCGGGACCACGAGTCCGCAACGGGGTTCGCCCGACGCCTCGAAGCACAGGGTGCGCCGGCGGCTCATGTCATGCGCTCGTTCGCCGAGCTCTACTCACGGCTACGTTTTGGGCGTCGCTCGACGCCCGCCGATCGAGCACAACTCGGGCGAATCGCCGACGAGGTGAGCGCCGAACTGCAAGCGTCTCCCCGCAGCGATGAGCCTGCTAGCCAGGAGACACCGCGCCCGAGCGAGGGCGTGGTTCGTCCCTAGTATGGCCGCCGTGGTGACCTGACGGATCCACCAACACGGTCCCTGGGAGTGCCTGGACTGCCTGGACTGCCGGTGCACCCAGTGCTCCGATTCCCGATGGCCCGATGATGCGCTACGCTAGGATCCGGTCCGCGAGTAGACTCGAGCCCACCTCCCGCATCCTGCCAGGACCTGGGCTCCCACTCTCGACTGGCCCTGCTCCTACGTGCGAGGCTCGATCACATTACGACACCGCCGACTCCACTCGAGTGTCGTCGGTTTTGCACGCCGCGTCCTACAACCCCCCCCGTCGCGCCGACCCCTGCTGCTCGCCATGGCGGCCTGCCTCGTTCTAGGAGCCATCGTTGGCACCGCGGGATTTGTCGCCCGGGGCCACACGCGTGCCCCTGGGCCCGTGATCTTGGGGGGCAGCGAAGCAGAGGGGACCCAGCTCGCGGGGTCCCCCCAAACTCGATCCCACCCTGCTTCCGTACAGGCCCCGTCTCCACAAGCGGCAGCACCCGCACCGGTGCCGACCACCGATCTGCCTCCAAAAACGCAGCTTCCCGTCGAGCACACTCCACAGTGGATACGCGAAGATTTCGCCTACCCGCTCACCGATCCACCCGATCCACGTTGGATCCGGCACGAAGTCATGCCGGGCGAGCGACTAAATGGCATCGCCGAGCGCTACGGCGTCACGCGCAAGAACATGATCAAGTGGAACCGACTCCACCGGAAGCGTCCGCGGTTGCGCGCCGGACAGCGACTCAAGGTCCGAGCCGAACGATTCGGACCCCCGCGGATCCACGCGCGATATCGTGTCCGGCGGAGGGACACATGGCGAACGATTGCAGCCGCATTCGGGCTCACCCGCGCCCAGCTCAAACGGGCCAACCGGCGCGGCGTCATGAGCCCCGGCACCTTTCTGCATGTGTGGGCCGATTCCGCCATCCCGAACTATGGCAACGCCACGGCCACGCTACCCGACCTCGATTTCGAGGTGCCCGAAGGCGGCGTCTCCATCGGTCGCCCCTACAGAGGCAGACTCCAAAATGGCATCCAGCTCCCCGACAGTGACCTCTACACCCGTCGTATTCCCGCCCACACCTACGGCACAACACGCACCATCCAGCTGATCCAACACGGCATCGCCGTGTTTCGCCACGACACCGGCTTCGAAGGTGAAATCCTGATCGGCGGTATCAGCCGAGCCGGCGGCGGAAAGTTTCCCCCTCACCGTTCCCACCGTACCGGCCGCGACGTGGACATCAATCTCCCCGCCTTCCCCGGTTTTGCCAAGGGCACCCGTGCCCGCGGCGGTCAAGTCGACTGGGGCGCGACATGGGCGCTGATAAGCGCGTACCTCCACACCGATCAAATCAAATACGTCTTCTTGTCCTACAAGCTCCAGAAAAAACTGCACGCTGCAGCCAAACTCATGGGCACGCCTGACGACGATCTCAAGTATCTGATCCAGTGGCCACGTGGGCCCCGTTCGCGCCACGGTGTCATACGCCACTCCAGAGGGCACATCGGTCACTTCCACGTCCGATTCCTCTGCGGACCCAACGATCGACGCTGCGTCGATCCATAGGTTCGCTCCATAGAAACTATCGATCGAACCCATTGAATCCACAGTTTCTCACCAACTGCCTCCGCGCATACCTCCCGCCCATACCTCCCGGCAAAGCCCGGAACGCTCCGTTCTTGTCGCCCACAACCCCGACGGAGCCACACACAATCCTTCTCGCGGCTGCGCAACTGCTCAGCTGCGACAACACGGAAGGGGCCCGGGCGGCAATCCGCAGCGCCTCGCGCCCATCGCCGCGTTCCCGCACATCGCGCGCTCCTGTGACGTCTTGGGCGCTGGTGGGGGAAGCGGCGTGACAATCTGTCATCGGCGCGGCACGATCCGCCGGCGCCGCTGTCCGCCGCGTGCGGGTATCCTCGCCGCGGTGGTCCTGGCTTCCCGCGCCACCGCGATCTAGCCTCGGCCCGCCCGCAACGGCGGGATCCTGGCCGCGTCCAACCGTGGCACCATCGTTGCAGGCGAAGCAGCGCACCCCATCAAGATATGCAGCGAACGTCACCGACCCTCGGCTCCCTACCCTGGCTGTGTTCCCTCGCGGCCCTCACGCTGGCCGGACGCGCGAACGCCCAGACAAACAAGGACGCGGGCACGAACGCAGTCACGGACGCAGTGACGGACGCAGTGACGGACGCAGTCATGGACGCGTCCCCCCGTCAGCTCACGCCCAACTCGTTTGTCGTGAAGTACTACGCCCTCGATCCGCTCGATTCCCACGGCAACCCCGTAGGCGACAACGAGCTTGGTGAGCACCTCGTGGACACACGGGTTGAATTCACCGACGATCACTACGCGTACTTCATCAACCAGGCACGATGCGAGTGCCGCCACAAAGTGATGGTGGATATCGTGCGCCACACCGGCGGATCGGCGGGGGGCAACCCTGGCGAACAGCTCGGCGTGTTCATGGGGCACGACTGTGACACCGGTGCGTTGGGCACCAACCAAACTGCCCAACCTTGTGTCCAACTCGCGGCCAAATCCATCGACCTGTTCGCTAGCAATATCACCTACAATTTCGATCCCATCTGGCTCGCGTGGGGCGTCGATGGCGAACAGCAACTCCTCGAAAGCGCCGCTCCGGCCCGCGACTGCTCCAGCGGTGCCGAAGGGCAGGCGGGACTATGGATGTGTTCGGGCTCCGAATGCATGACCGGCACTTTCTTCATGAAAGGGTCGAGCAGCAGCAGCTCGCAAGATCAGGGCACAGACGAAGGAGGGGGCGGAGGCGATGGCGGCACAAGCATTCTCTACGACTTCAACCCTCCGAGCTATCGGCCGCACGCAACGGCCACAGCCGGTGAAGAAGCGGTTCGTATCGACTGGAGCGTGGAGGCCAAGGGCACCATCGCAGGCTACCGCGTCCTTTGTGCCAAGGGAGACGGCACACCGGTATTTGACGCAACGGACTTCTACCACGCGCCCGGCCTGATGCAGACCGGCCTCAACGCGCTGTACTACACCCGCCACAACCTCTGCCCCGACGGCGTGCTGTGGACCGATGCCCCCTTCGGCGACGGCGCCCCCGGAGACGGAGACGGAGACGGAGACGGAGACGGTGACGGTGACGGAGACGGTGACGGAGACGGAGACGGAGACGGAGACGGAGACGGAGACGGTGACGGTGACGGCACTCCACCCAACGCACTCGGCGAGGGCGGAGGCACCCTTCACAATGACGACACGGGTGATGCCTCCGATCCAGCAGGTGACCCTTCCGGTACGGGCACCGACACGACCGACTGCGACTCGGCCGGCACCGGCGGCGACTGCAGCGACACTGGGGAAGCGGGATCCCATGCCCAGACCCGGTTCGAGCGGCTCGACTGGGAGTATATCTGTAGCGAGCACCTCGATCTCAACAGCACGTCGGTGCGCATTCGCGGTCTGAACAATGGACAGCCGTACCAGTTCATCGTTGTGGCCTACGACGCCGCCGGCAACCCCATCTCCAGTTCAGACCTCGACGGTCCCGCCAGGGCCACGCCACGGCTCACCAACGACTTCTGGGAGCAGTGCGCCGAGCAGGATCACGCTTGCGGCCGAGGTGGATTTTGCCAAGCGGCCCCAGGCCTCGGCACCTGGAGATACCCGGCCGCGGCCCTTGTGGGGCTGTTGTTGTTCGGCGGTGTCGGCCGCATCCGGCGGCGCAAAGGGATCCGCGCATGATTTCCCTCTTCTGGCTCGCCCCGGCGCTGAGTTCCATCCTCTCACCCTCCGCGGCCGACCCACCGGCGTCCGACGAAATCCGCTACGCCGATCCACCGCCACGAGACGCGGCGGCCATACCGTGGGCCGAGCCGCCACCCGAAGCCGCCCCACCCCAATACGCCGATCCCGATCCCGATCCCGATCCCGCGACCTTCATCCCCATCGCGGAGGTAGGCAGCATCCCCACGCCACCGCACGCTGCCATCGAACGCGACAATCCTCTCTCCACTCTACGCCGCGATCCACCGCAACAAGACTTGGTCTCTCCACAGCGCTTCCTCGTCGAACTGAAACTGGGCCCGTACCTCCCCGACGTGGATCACCGTTTTCCCGGCATCGAGGGCCCCTATGCCCAGATCTTCGGTGAAACCGACGATACCGGGGTCGCAGACGGTGCGCCGAAAAACCACGTCATGACGGTCATTGGCGTCGAGTGGCAGTTTCTCCACTACGCTGGCCCCCTTTCCGTCGGAGCCAGCGTCGGCCTGTTCCGTGACAAGGCGGACGCACTGTTCGCGCAACCGCTGGCGAGCGACGGTCGCGTTCGCAACAGCAACGCCCGCGACGCATCTCACTCTACACGACGCGCCGACTCCGAGCCCGCAGCGGAAGTCGCCACCGGCGGATGGCGGAGCAAGGCGGACCAGACCCGCTTCCGCCTCATCCCCCTCACGACCTCCCTCGCATACCGCTTCGAGCTGCTGGCCGATGCCTATCGCCTACCCCTCGTACCCTACGCCAAGTTCGGCCTCACCTACGGTATCTGGCGTACCACCGACGGTAACGGCGATCTCTCCGAGGACGACCGCTCCGACAAGAGCGATCGAACGGGACGCGGCGGCAGCTGGGGATGGCGAGCGAATCTCGGCACGATGCTTCGACTCGACTTCCTCGAACGCAGCGCGGCACGCGAACTGGACCGATCCGCCGGGATCAACCACACATATTTGTTCGGTGAATGGGTTTTCTCCCGTATCGACGGCTTTGGCGACCTCCAACGCATGAACGTCGGCGCGGGCAACAACTACACCTGGATGGCGGGTCTCGCCATGGAGTTCTAGATGGCCAACATCACAAACATCACCATCGAATACTGCGTACAGTGAAACTATCACCCTCAGGCCGCCGGGCTGGCGGCCGAGTTGGAAGCGAGCATCGCTAAGGATGTCGCCAGCGTGTCATTGATCAAGGGGTCAAAAGGCATCTTTGATGTGCGCGTCGAAGACGTGCTCGTCTACAGCAAGGCGACAACCGGGCGCTTCCCCCACCCCGGCGAGGTTCCCCCCTTGATTCGACCCTCAACTTAGGCCGGCGACCCACCACAGCTCAGACACGCTCAGCCAGGCTCACGTACGCTAGCTTCGTCGCTTCGTTCCGGCACCCGCACGCGCTCCCCTCGGTGGGGAAGCCGGGGGTCTGGCGGTGTTGGACCCACTGCAGATGCGTCGCGGATGAGCAGGCGCGTCCAGACCCGTAACAGCGCCGAGAAGTAGAAGAACACCGCCGTGCCGGTGACGGCAAACACGATGCCACTGGACATCGCCAGCCATTGTGGACGGTAGGGCGCATAGGGGAGCCCTCGGGGGGTGAGGTAGCGATGCACGCCATCGGTCACACCCACCAGGTGTAGCCACAACACGAGGCCACCCACCGACACATTGATCCCCACCACAATCCAGCGGAGGCTCCTGTAGCCCAGCGCGCCCCGTGCCCCGTCGGCCAGACGTTCGAGGAGCAGCCAGGTGATGCAGCCCGCCAACACCAAGGTATCGATCCCAATCATCGTGCCCATCGCGTGTCCAGTGATGGCGTACGTACCGTGAAGCAGCGCGTTGAGCGGTGGTACCGAGATCAGGAGCGACGTGAACAACATCATCATCGACCACCAGCTGACTGCAGTGAAGAACGCACTCGTGGCGCAATTCTTGTTCCGCGAGGCTCGCTGCGCCACGGAACGCGCCACATCGAAGGCCACCCTGCAAAAGATGATGATCTCGAGCATCGACACCACAAACGCGATCCACTTGATGACGTGGCCTTGAGGCAGGTGGTAGGTATGGTGGGCAAAATTCGTGAACGAGTTCAGCATGCTGACAGCGAACAACGAATAGGCGATGCGAGATTGGGCGTAGCCCTCGTCGCCCGAAATTTTCTCTTTCGCGTAGATCAGTGACCCGTATACGAACAGGTTGAAGGTCCCGACAAGGGTGCCGCACGCCTTCCACTGGACGCGTCTATCGACAAGCGGGTCCGCGAATACCTCAGGCAACAACCACGCATGCTGCTCGGTGAAGGTGTAGATGAAGAATACGCACCCCACCCCCCACATCGTGACGTAGATCGGGCGATGCCAGAAATCTCGACCCGTGATTCGGAAAAAAGTCCATACGAAGCACAGCCACCCAAGCAAGATGGGTACCGAGAACACCGGGTGGAAGCCCAGGTACTCTCGACCGGAGGTAATGCCCGCCAACAGGGTGCAAAAAATGCCGATTCCGGCGACCGCCCACAAGACGAGCTGGGCCTTCAAACGCAAGCGATCGCCCTTGGTCATGGGCCCCGCGACTTCCTGGAAGTAGCGATGTACCACGGCCACGCCGCCTAGAAAGATAAACGAGGCCGCGAACACGGTATGCAGAGGTCTCAGCGAGCGCAAATCGAGGCCCAGCGCCTTCATGGCAGGTGCAAGACTTGGCACAGAGTATAGCGACCCAAGCAGTCCGCCCAGCAGCGTGATCGCCAACGCGAGCGCGGCTCCGCGTAAGAAGGTGAGCGTCGCATAGCGGCGAGTCGGGTCGGTATTGATCATCGGAACTCCCACCACGGCACATCGCTCCAGTCGATCGTCGTGTCATTCATCCGGGCCTCGGCCCCGGTCTTCAAGGCATCACGCCTGTCACTCAACCATCGGAGGAAGGACCCCAGAGTTTGTCTTTCTTCGGCGCTCAACGCCGGCGTCGGGACCGGCATCCGCGGCGGCCGTCCGTGTTTTAGGACATGGTCCAACTCGGTGGACGAGAGGCGCTGCCCCAGCGTTGTGATATCGGGTGCACCACTGGGGCCTTCCAGGAAGGCTGGGTGGCATGCCGCGCAGGGCCGCGCAGTGTAGAGTTCGAAGCCCTCGCGCAGTTCCGATGATTGTTCGCCGACAAGCAGAGCGTCGACCGTTGTGTAGAACGCTCCCGATCCCGCGGCATCCGTAACGTCGTTCGCCACACGAGCCTGCCCCACACCGGTCCGATCGAGCTCTACCAAGAACGTGGTCAGTGCGTCCAAATCGGCCCCGTCCAGCTCGTACGCCGGCATTTGCCCGGGACCCTCGATCACGACAAAAGCCAGTCGACCCCGCAGGTCCTCTCCAAGCCTCGAGGCCACGTTGGTCAGGTCAGGGCCAAGAAAACCGCCAAATCCGTAGACCTGGTGACACGCTTGACAGTTTCCCTGGTGCCAAATCTTGGCGCCCGCCACTGCGGTGTCGCTGAGCACCACGGTCGGAGAGTCGTCGGTGTACACGAATGTGGTCTGAACCACAAAGCAACACACCAAAGCAACGAGCAGCGACTTCTTCCGCCCAGGCGACAACACAGACACACCATACCCGCTCCCACGCTGAGGATCTTGCGCTGCCCAACACAACTGGGCCCCGATTGCCCGCGCGAGCATCATCCCGGTGAGAGCCAACGCATGCGGGTCGCTGTTTCAATGAAACGCGAACCGTCTCGTCCTAGAGCGAAAGTCTCGGGGAGGGCCAGCCAAGCGGACCCACGTTTCAATGAAACAGTAGAGACTCGCCCGCGCCCTCCGGTCGCGCGCGGCGCCCCATGTGTCCCATCTTCTGCAGGTAGGAACCTACGAACCCACGAACACGATAGGAATCGGCTCCACACGCTGGCGCCGCAGGCCCTGTCCGCGGGAACGCGCGGGCACACAGACCAACGCCACTCGGCGGCTCGGGCCGCCTACCTTCCCGGCGCGCGAGCGGACCGACGACTCGCAACGCTCGCACACAGATGGTTCTCCCCTCGCGTCACACCACCTCGCCTACTGGGCACGCCGCACCGAGACCAGCACGAAGTCCACCTGCCGACGCGGCAAGCTAACGTTCTCCACGTCCACCACGACTTGGTCGCCCACCGTGATGCTGTCGCCGCTGCGACGCGCCACGACGCGGACTCCGTTGTCCTCGAGTTCGTAAGCGTCGCTACGTGACGAACCGATGGTCGAGAGGCGTACCATTCCATCAACGAATGGGTCATCCAAACTCACGAACATCCCAACGGCTGAGAAGCCTGTCACCATCCCTTCCAGACGATCACCGACGCGATCGAGCATATACACCGCGGCGTAGAGTGCTTTTGCATCGCGCTCAGCCTGAGTCACCGCTCGCTCCCGGCCGCTGCAATGCACCGTATGCGCCTCGAGCTGCCCGCGACTAGGGACTTTGGGAGGCGGCAGCGCCCCCCCTGCTCCCCCCGATCGCAAGATGTGGGCCTTGATCACGCGATGTACCACGAGGTCCGGGTAGCGACGAATCGGGCTGGTGAAATGCACATAGGCCGGACTCGCCAACGCGAAATGCCCCCCGTTTTCGGCTCGATACTCGGCCTGCATCATGGCCCGCAACATCAACATATTAAACGCAAGTGCTGTCGGCCGCTCCTTGACGCGCGAGAGAAATTTTTGCACACCGCGAGGCTGGCTGAGTTTCTCTGGATCCACCTCCACACCTAGGGCCAACGCGGCGACCGCTAACTTGGTGAGCTTCTCTTCGCTTGGACGATCATGGACACGAAAAGGCAGCGGCAGCCTTCGCTCCACAGCCCGCTGTGCCACCGCTCCATTCGCCGCGAGCATGAGCTCTTCGATAAGATTGTACGCTCGCCCGAGCTCCGGCTGAGCCCGGGAGCGCTCCACCGCCCGGATACGGGTCGGGTCGTCTTCGTCGAGCTTGATCCGCATCTCGGGCAAAGCCAGCTCGAGCGCGCCACCCCGCAACCGGTGCGCACGCAGACGATCTGCCACCGCGCGCAGATCGGCGATCCGACCACGATGCTCTGGGGGCACGCCCGACTTCCCAGCTAGCTCGCGGGCGACCTCGCCGTAGCTCAGCCGTCCGTGACTATGAATGACGGCGGCACAGAGGTCGACGTCGCTCACGACGCCCGCGGGATCGACCGACATGCTCACGACCATCGCCAAGCGGTCTTGATCCGGTAGCAGCGAGCACAGATCGCTGCTGAGCACCTCGGGTAGCATGGGGATGGCGCGATCGGGCAGATAACACGAGAATGCTCGGTCCGCAGCGTGCTGGTCGACCGCCGTGCCCTCGCGTACGTAGTGTGAAACATCCGCCACCGCCACCGCCACACGCATCACCGCTGTCGCCCCGTCCCCCGTCCCGAGTCGGTGTACGTGCACCGCGTCGTCGAAATCGCGGGCGTCATCCGGATCGATGGTCAAAAACGCGAGGTCACGCAAGTCACGTCGTCCCTCGAGATCTTGCGGCCGCACCCCATCCGAAAGGCCGGCCATCTCCGCTTCGACCTCGGCTGGGAAGTCTTGTATGACACCCCGTTCGATCAGAATTTTCTCCACCTCGGTCGAGAGTTCTCCGGGCGCCCCGAGCACGCGTTCAAGCTCCACCGATAGGGCCGCGTTCGAATGAGAAGGATAGGTGACCACTCGACCCGCCACGACTTTGCCAACCCAAGCGGGCCGCGGATCACCGGACACCCGCACCGTAGCCAAAATACGTGGATCCTCCGGCTCGAGGCGCCAGCGTCCCCCACCCACCTTCGTCAGCACGCCAGCGATGCGCGTGCGAACCCGCCGGACCACATGCTCCACGCGGCCTTCGAAGCCCTTTTCTGACGGCCAGAACTGTACCTCCACCTCGTCACCATCGAGCGCGCCCCCGATCCGATGCGGGGGGATGAAAACCGAAGGCTGTGCGTCCGGCCGATTGGCGAAAGCGAAGCCTGCCGGGTTCACCTGCAGGGTGGCCAGCGTCGTGATGTCGTGGGGGCGTCGGGGCACGGCGGACCGTGTCACGCGGTCTCCTTAGGGCGCAACCCCGACGGTGAGCACCCCGAAGACACACCGAGCCGGCCGGCTCGGTGCGGAAGTACCGAGACGCCGGGGCGGCCGGGGAGCCGCAGGGAGCTTTGACATGCGGAATTGTCGGTGGTAGTGGTAGGGAGCTTTTCGAGGGCGGGCCAGCGAAAAAGTGTGCATTTTCGGACACTTGGCTCCTTCGCCCCCCATCCGTCACAGTCGTTCGTGACCGATCTCACGAGCTTTGGAGTCAACATATGGGCACGTCTACGGCCGAGCACATCGATAATACGGGGCCCGTCCAGGAACATTATTATCGCCGCGGAGACATCGATTTTTGTTTCCTCCTGAACCGGCGGCACCATAATTTGCGGGTGTTCGACTACCGGGTGGGCAACTATCAGCAAAAGCGGGATTTCTTCGATCGCATCGCGCGCACGGAGGAACTGCGCAAGGTCTTCACCGTCGTGGAAAAGCAAGACTCAAAGAGCTGGCGCAGCGTCGGTTTCTCGCGTGAGGGCGCGATTCCCGGGTATTTCCGCACGGCCGATGCCTACATCATGAGCCGGGTCTACACGGCGGAGGGAGACCCGATTCAAGGCGGCGCGCCGAAGCTCAACGCACCCAACGTCTCCGCCAAAAAGCAGAGTGCGGGTAAGCCGCGTGGTCTGTGCTTCGAGTTCGTACGCGATCAAGCCAAGCTCGACCGCGCCGCAGAATCGCTGGGTCACGTGGCGCTCTACGCCCCTTTCCGGCGCGCTGTTTTTCGCCCGGATCTGGCATTGCACGCCAAGCTCGGGAAGCAAAACTACTGGGTCGGCGCCGAGACGGATGCCTCCTTCGGCCACGCCAAAGTCGACGTGCTTACCCCGCCGAAAACCGAGGACGACCTGGCTGCACTGGAGTTTTGCATGCAATCGTTGCTCGATGAACTGCTCAAAATCGGCACCGCTAGCGTCTTTGCGTTGTGCGCTGCCGACTGGGACGAAAGCAGCTGTCTATACGGCAACCTCGGGTTCAAAGTCACGGCCAGGCTCACGGACCACATCACCCGCAAAGAGGACTTCGTGGGTGCGCAGCTGTGGCATCGCCGAATCGGATCGACGAATCCGCCCCGACTACCGTCATTCATCTAGAACGGCCGCGGCAACATGGCGAGCGGGACCCCGTCGACGGGACCTTCGGTGGCGGCGAAGCGCGCGTGGCCTGTCGCGCGTGGCCTGTCGCGCGTGGCCTGTCGCGCGTGGCCTGTCGCGCGTCGTCGTCCGTCCGTCCGTCCGTCCGCGAATATCGCAGGCTCGCCTTGACCTCCCGCGACAACGGCCTATCGTACGCCCGCTTTATGCAGGAGGTCCCTCGTGTCCACCCCATCGCAACCTGAGCACCAC
Organism: Nannocystaceae bacterium; assembly: GCA_036479215.1. Taxonomy (GTDB): domain Bacteria; phylum Myxococcota_A; class Polyangia; order Nannocystales; family Nannocystaceae; genus FL481. Next base: position 17,978 of record JAZGFE010000291.1, read on the forward strand.
GAGTTCAAAGCCGAAGTCAGCGCACTTCTCCACCTCGTCACCCATTCGCTGTACACGAACAGCGAAATCTTTCTTCGAGAGCTCGTCTCGAACGCCTCCGATGCACTCGACAAGAGTCGCTTTCAGGCGCTCGTCGACGAGAACCTACGTGATAAGGACGCGAAGCCGGCCATCCTCATCACGGTGGACAAGCCCCGCGGCCTGCTCATCATCGAAGACAACGGCATCGGGATGACACGAGACGAGGTCTCGAAGAACCTGGGTACAATCGCCCACTCGGGTACGGTACGTTACCTCTCCGAGGCCCAAAAAGATGGCAAGAAAGTCGATCTAAACCTCATCGGACAGTTCGGTGTCGGCTTCTACAGTGCATTCATGGTAGCGGACTCGGTCTCAGTCCATACGCTCTCGGGCCACGCGGGAAACCAGGCTGTGTGCTGGAGCTCAAGCGGCGACGGACGATATACCATCACACCATCCGAGCGCGACAAACGGGGAACCCGGGTCGAGCTCCACCTCAAGGAGAACGCCCAAGAGTACCTCGCGCGCTACCGCGTCGAGAGTGTGGTCAAACGTTATAGCAACTACGTTATGCATCCGATCCGGCTGCAGGTCATTGAAGACGCCGACGAACAGGGAAAAGATAAATCCGAGGACGCCAAGGACGCCAAGGACGCCAAGGACGCCAAGGACACGGGGCCAGAGCAAATCAACGCGGCGTCAGCGTTTTGGGCCCGTGATCCGAAAGAACTCAAAGACGAGGACTACCAGGAATTCTACAAGTCCGTCATGGGAGGCTTCGTCCTCCCTGGTGACGAGCCACTCGGGCGGCTGCATTTCTCTATGGACGCCCCGATTCAGTTCGACACGCTGCTCTTCGTCCCAGGACGAGCTCCCGCCGATCTATTCATGGAGGATCGCAAGGGCGTCGCGCTCTACGCCAAGCGTGTGCTCGTGATGGACAACAGCGACAAGCTCTTGCCCAACTACCTACGTTTCTTCCGCGGCGTCGTGGACTCGGAGGACCTGCCCCTCAACGTCTCTCGCGAGATGCTTCAGGAGCACCAATCGCTGGCCGCCATCCGCCGCCAGGTCACCCGAAAAGCGCTGAAGCTGTTGGCCGACACTGCCAAAGACGACGCTGAAACCTACGCCAAGATCTGGACAGAATTCGGCAGTGTGATCAAAGAGGGTATGCACACGGAGGCAGGGCAGCGCAAGGAGCTCACCGAGTTGCTGCGGTGGCGCGACGCAACCTCTGGCGGCACGTTGATGTCGCTACGCGAGTACGTTGAGAAGATGCCCGAGGGCCAAGACGCCATCTACTATATCGCCGGCGAGGACGAATCGGCCCTGCGTGCCAGCCCCCATCTTGAGGCCGTCCATGGCAAGGGCTACCAAGTGCTCGTCATGACCGACGCGGTCGACGAATGGGTGATGCAAAGCATGAGCGAGTACGACGGAAAGAGCTTCCGCAGTATCACCCAAGGGGAGATCGACGGCGACGGAACACAATCCGAAGAGGAAAGCCCAGAGATCGAGGCCCTGCTGAAGGCCGCCAACGAAGTACTCGGTGACAAGGTCAAGAGCGTACGCACCTCCAAGCGACTCACAAACTCGGCCTCTTGTCTCGTCGATGACGAGGCGGGTTTGAGCCGGAATATGCAGCGTATCCTCCGACACGCACAGCAACAGGTGGCCGAGCGCCCACGCATTCTCGAGCTGAATCCGAGCCATGTATTCGTCAAAAAGGCCAACGCCATGGCACTCGAGGACGCCAAGTCGGAGAAACTGGTCACTTGGGTCGGCGTCCTGCTCGATATTGCGGCCATGGCCGAGGGGTTAGTTCCAGACCCCGCAGGCGGCGTGAAACGCATTCAGGCGGTGCTGAACGCCGCGGCGGGCGTGGAGGCGTAGAGAAGGGTTAGAGGGGGGGCGGAGAGCAGACGGAGTACGCGCCCATGATCGCCGTCCTTTCCCCCGCGAAGAACCTGGACTTGTCTCCCGCCGAGATCGCGTCCACCACGACACAGCCCGCGCTCATGCAGGACGCGCGTGCTCTCATGAGGACCGCTCGCGGCCTCTCCCAGACCCAGATCCGCGAGCTGATGGGCCTGTCGCAGAGCCTGGCGAAACTCAACTACGAGCGCTACCGGGCCTTCGACCTCCCCTTCACCGACAACAACGCCCTGCCCGCCGCGCTGATCTTCAACGGCGACGTCTACCGCGGCCTACGAGCGCGTGACTTCACACAAAGCGACCTCGAGTACGCGCAAGATCACCTCGCCATCTTGTCGGGGCTCTACGGTTTGTTGCGGCCCCTCGACCTTGTACAGGCCTACCGCCTCGAAATGAGCGTATCTCTCAAAACCCGGCGCGGCGGCGATCTCTACGCTTTTTGGGGCGATCGTGTCGCCAAGGCGCTATATGCTGCGTTGGACGGGCACGAGGACGACACCCTGGTCAATCTCGCTTCGAATGAGTACTTCAAGGTCATCCGTGCGCGTGAGTTTACACGTCCGATCATCTCGTGCGTCTTCGAAGATTGGAAGGTCAAGGCAGAGGAAGGCCGCGTCATCAGCTTCTTGGCCAAAGTGGCTCGCGGCGCCATGGCACGCTACCTGGTCACGGAGCGCGTCGATCGGGTGGCCGGACTCAAGGACTTCACCCAAGATCGCTACCGCTACGCACCGAAGGCCTCCTCCGAGACCCGACTCGTATTCCGCCGCAAATTCGTCCCGGTCTCCCAGGCACACGCCTAAGACCATGCTCGAACGCCACGACTTTGTCCCGGACTTCATCTTACCCACGGCGTCTGGTGTGCCGACACGTTTCTTCGGTGTAGCTCCGGGCACCCTCTCTCTGCTCGCCCTGACGCCCCCCGGTGTGCCGATCGATCCGCCGCCCCCGGGTATCCAGCTGTTCGTCATCCACAATAGACCGCCCGCTTCGGACACGTCCGACACGTCCGACACGTCCGACAACTCGAAGCGAGCCAACATGGCGCATCGGACGACCTTCATCGACTCAGAGGCCCGCATCTGGAATCTCTGTGCCGGCCGACAGCGCGCACGCGCGTTGCTCCTATCGGAAAACCTACGTGTGCTCGACATCTTCGGTCCCGACTCGTCGCGGTGGAGCGCCGCGATACGCAGGAGTATCAAGGAGAGGCCACCAACCCAAGCGCTCCCGCACGCCCCCATTCTCCTCATTCCAAATGCCCTCGACGCAGTTTTCTGCGATCGACTGGTCGACACCTGGGCATCCTCCGGCCACGCGGAGTCTGGCGTGGAGATCTCAAGCGACGGGGGCCGGAGTCACAAACTCATCAGCGCGCTGAAGCGGCGCCAGGATCACGTCGTAACCGATCAGCAATTGCTGCAGCAGCTGACAGAAAGGGTCGCCCGTCGGGTCAAGCCCGAGCTTTCCAAGGCGTTTGCATTCGACGCGACACGCTTCGAGGGGTTCAAAATCGGTCGGTATCAGGCCAGCGACCACGGTTATTTCCGGCGCCATCGTGACAACCTGAGCCCCGCAACCCTGCACCGTCGATTCGCCCTGAGTCTCAACCTAAACGACGCGTACGATGGAGGGGAGCTTGTGTTCCCCGAGTACAGCGCTCGTTACCGCCCCGCCAAGGGAGGCGCCATCGTATTCTCCTGCAGCTTGTTGCACGAAGCGGCTGCCGTCACCCGCGGGCAGCGCTACGTGCTGGTATCGTTTATGTACCGTGCTCAAGACGGCCGGGCCAAGACGCCACCGGGCTCGTGACCGAGTCGCGCCCGAAAGCGCCTCTCGTGTTAGGATGCTATCGATTCATGCTCCGAGACCCCACAGCATCGATACTGGCGCTCACGGCGTTGTTCGCCGCATGCTCGACCGACAGCGAAAGCCTCGCCGCATCCACCGAGACCGGCGCTAATCCCGGTGAGGCGGGGACGGGTGGGTCCACGGGAGCGAGTGTAGATCAGGCCGGGGAGGATGCGGGAACCGGTGATGTGGACGACGGCGAAGGTACCCTCGAATCGGAGGATATCGATTGGGACGCCGAGCTCGGTATCATCTTTCCTCAAGACCACGTGGTCGACATCGTGATCGCGCCGCCCCCAGGCGATTGGGATGCTCTGCTTTCGCAATGGGATGAGGCGTCGTCGAAGGTTTGGTATGCAACGCGACTTCAATACGACGACGACGTTCTCAATCCCGTTGGCATGCGACTCAAAGGTTGGTCCACCCTGCTGTACGGAACGGGCTACGGGGGCGGCCCCGCGGCCCCCGGCAACAGCGACCCAGCTGGCAAGTTCCCGCTGAAAATCGATTTTGATCGCTATGAGGGGCCGCACTATCACAACCTCGACCGTGTCGCACTCAATAACAACTGGGCCGATATCAGCTATATGCGGACACGACTCGCATCCCGGATGTACGAGTCGATGGGGGTGCCGTCTTCGTCAACGGCATACGGCCGCGCAACCGTCGATGGCCGGGACGCGGGTCTCTACACCATAGTGCAACCCATCGACAGGCCGTTTCTCCGGTCCCGGTTCGGCAGCGCTAATCACGCGAACGACGGCAATCTCTATAAAATCGTATACTCCGATACCGAAATCGGTTCGCTCGTATGGCGCGGCGACGCGAAAGAGGACTATGTCTCCACGACGCATTGCAAGGGCGGCACGCTTGAATGTGGCATATTGCTGAAGACCAACACGGAGGACGAAAACGCCAACGACTACGAGGACTTGATCTCGTTCATCGATGTGCTCAATCACAGCGCGGACGCTGAGTTTTCCGAGAAGATCGACGCCCGATTCGATGTGGATTCATTTCTGCGTCAAGCTGCGGTGAATGTGGCGATCTCCAGCTTCGACAACTACTTTGGGATGGGGCATAACTACTATCTATATCGGCGCCCAACCGACGACCGTTTCATCATGATTCCCTGGGATCTGAACGAAACCTATGCAGGACACCCCTGCGGCGAGGACATGCTTCGCTACGACGTCCACGACCCGGTCTGCAACCAGCGAGGCCACGACTTCGTGCTCGCGCGACGCATTCTTGCCGTGCCCGCATTCCGACAGGCATATCTGGGGTATGTGGAAGAGGTGGCGAGCCAATGGCTCACGCCGGAGGTGCACCGAACGTGGGTCTCCGAGTTCGAATATTTGATCCGCGACCATATCGCCACGGACCCCAACTACATCGCGGAGCTGTCGGACTGGCTGACCGCCATCGGTGACGCGCCTCCTTCGGGCGAGAACCTCGGCGGCCATGGCGGCGTGGAGTACAATCTACTCGATTTTGTCACCCGACGTAGCGCAGCCATTCTCTCTCAATTATGAGAGTTATCAGGGCTCCGAAGACGATCCGACACCCGCCGACACCCGCGTGGGCTCGCACTCAGCGACCGCCAGCGGTTCTTTCAGATTGCGTGCGTACCATTCCTCCTCGCCCTCTTCCTCTAGGGTCTCGAGCTGCCTGTTGAGCTGCGCATAGCAGTAGGGGAGCATCGACTCGAAATGCACATAAAGCACGGCCAAGGTCACCAGCGCTTCCAAGCCTCGAGGATTGCGATACAAGACCGTCCAGAACGCGCGCCAAAAAGGACCGCGCGCGCCAGGTGATCGGGTCATGGCGACCGCGAGTCTCAGCGCAGTTCGTACATTGCGAGCGAAGATCCTCCACCCCGGTACGAGGTTCGGTATTGTGTTGAGCCGCACGGCCACACGACCACACCGCTCGAAATATTGTTCTGGGTCAAAGGCGTGCTCCATCACGCGAAGAAGGTCCGAAATCACGGCTTTGGCGGGGCGCTGTGCCCGAAACTGAAGCCCAGCGGAGATTTGATCGCGTATCTCGCTGGACAGCGTGCCGCGCGCTTTCGGAAACAACCGACCTTCACGGTCCAGTCGGCGAGACAGTTGCGTCCCGGGGAGCGGGTAAACCACCCCGGCCATCACCCAGGGAATGCATGCGTCATCGATGCACTTGATCACTTGATCACCAATATCGTCCGGCTCACCATCGAGCCCCAACAAGAAACCAGAATGAATCGTCACCCCCGCACGCCGGAAAAAATCGTCTGCGGCTTTCTCGATGGAAAATCCCGTGTTCTGGGGCTTTGAGGCTCCTCTCAGCGCCGTTTCATCGGGGGTCTCGATGCCGACCAGAAGGTACTTGAAGCGAGCCTCCCGAAATAGGTCGAGCAGCTCCGGGTCCTGAGCGGCGTTGAGGGTCACCGAACTGGAGAATTGAAACGGATAGTTGTGATCCTTGAGCCAGGCGGCGATACCTCGGAGCACGTTTTTGATCTCGCCGATCTTCCCCACCAAATTGTCGTCGAAGAAATCGACCTGCCCGCGGTAGCCCTGCTCGTACAGAAGATCGAGCTCGCTTAGCACCTGATCAAGCGACTTTGTACGATATCTATTGTCGAATAGATCGACTACGTTGCAAAATTCACAACGATGCGGGCAGCCTCTCGAATACTGTAGCCCCACATATAGGTAGTCTCGATGGTCGATGAGATCGAAGCGCGGCGGCGGGGTCTCCCTGAGATCGGGCAACCGATCACATTCGTACCGTCCCGCCGCCACACCGCGATCGAGATCGGCCAGCAGTTTGGGAACCGTAATCTCCCCCTCGCCCAGGCACAAGTAGTTTGCTCCGGCCTCCTCGTAATACGAAGGACTCAGTGTGGGATCTGGGCCCCCGACCGCCACCGGCTTCCCACGCTCACGCGCGCGGCGAATGACCGCGAGCGCACGCGTACGGTGCACGATCTTGCTTCCGACCATCACGAGATCTGCCCAATCGAGATCGGCATCCCCCAACTCATGAACGTTCTCGTCGATGAGCTTGATACGCCAGTCGCGGGGTAAAAGCGCGGCGACAGTGAGCAAGCCCAGCGGCGGGGTCATGTATTTGACCCCCACGATCTCGCAGACCTTCTCGAAATGCCAGAAGGAGAAGCTGTCGAATTTGGGCCAGATGAGCAGAATTTTCATGGCAACGCAGCCACTCTACGCGCCCGCATCCGTGCGTAGGGGCGAAATGGCCGACATCGTGGCGCCGATGCTCCGCACTTCCTGACATTTTTTGCGGTTGACAGTCCCGCGACCACGGTCTCTCGCCGCGTGCGATGTGCACGCAACGAGCTCCAGATACACGTAGGAGCGTACCCAAGCCCTCGCTACGGCGCTTCGAGAGCGGCGACGATCGCCTGCTTCGCAGCGTCGAGCGGCAGCTCGGTATCGAAATGCACCACCTTGCCGTCCCGCCCGACGACCACGTTGATCGGGAACACGAGCCTTGGCATCCGATATCGACGAAAAACCTCCCCGTCGAAATCGAGAGCCAGCGGGAAGGTGATCCCAAATTCATCCAACTTGGCGGTGACCCCAGCTAGACGTGTGCCCTTGTGTACCGCCACGGCACTAAAACCTTGAGCGCCATAGGCTGGGATGAACTCGTTTTCGACCCGAGGCAACTCCTCGGCACACGCGGGTCACGAATCATCGAACAATTTGATCAACACCACCTCACCTAGATGATCCGACAAGCGATATCTGCCGCCCGAGGCGGTGGGCAGACCATAGTCGGCCGCATCATTCCCAGGGTTGGGCGGCGGCCGATTCACCTCCACGCGATATCGGAAAGTTCGCGCATCGGGGTCGGAGCTGCCCATCGACAAGGCCCCCACCACCGTCTCAGGGCCCGCAGCTGCGAGCGACACCTTCGCTAGGACGGAAGCGCCGGGCGCAACGGTGTACTGTCCGGGGCAATTAGGCCTGGCCACAAGCGCGTCGCTGTCGGACCACGTGGCCGAAAAAGGTGGCGTCACGCTCAAGTCGCCCACGATAAGTTCGGCGTCCCCACGATTGGCGAGGACGACGGCCGCAGATCCACCCTCTTTCGCGTCGGGCCAGAACGAGAGGGTACGGTGGGTCGTTGTCACGTGGGGAGCTGTCCCGGCGTCCGGCAAACCAAGGGGCAGCAGCGAGGCACCTGCCGTAACGAAGTTTGCGCCCCCTACGGTCGGCAAAGCGATGAACCAAGGCGGCACGGTGTCCTCGGCGAACGGTCGTTCCTGCTGCCCCAGCAGTCGCACGCCCGTCGCCCCCACCTGGTAGCGGTGGATGGCGAAACCGAGGGCGAGCACGAGCGCCTCGCCAGACCAGGTCGCATCGAAAATGCGACCTTCGACACGATGTTCGCCCACCAGTTCAACCTCAGATCCCACGACTTCGACCTCGGCGAATCCCATTGCGCCCATCAAGACCAGAGCTCGAGACCCCTGCGCCACGATCTTCAGCGCTGTCCCGTCGCCGAGGTCGATCTCGGACAACACGCCACTGCGATCCACAAGCTTGACGCCGTAACGACCGTCCGCGACCAACCATTTGTCCTCCACAGACGCCGCATGACGAGCGTCGTCCAACCCCCGCACTGGCTCGGCGGCACGCAGCGTCTGCCCGTCCACATCGAACATGAGCAAACCCTCGGAACCGGCCCCCACGACCACAATCCCATCGCGCGTCGCCACGCCGTAGGCCGGGTTCGCCAACGGCGCCCGGTCCAAGATGAAGGGTTCTCCCAGCCCGTCCACCCACACGAGCGAAATCTCGGCCGCCGTCACGAGCACAGCGCGATCGCGGTCGACAGCCGCAATCCCCACGCACGTCCCCTCCAGCGCACGGGACGTGGCGTCAGCGAACGCCACGTCGCTCGCCACCACGAACCCGTCTCCACAGCCGATCACAGCTCGATCCAGTCCCACGGCATGCAACACGACCTCCTCCAGATCGATCGCCTCTCCCCAACTGAGCACGATCGCGTCGTCGTGTTCTGGGTACGCACAAACGGGGGCGGTTGGTTCTCCAGAGCCCGACGCACCCGCAGAGGCCGACGCCATCCACATTGATCCGGACGCTGATTGGGTGCCACCAGCGCCGGTCGAAGTGTCCCCGCAACCGGTTCCGAAGGCAGCGAGTAGCGTGAATCGAAAGGCGAGCGCGACGGGCAGCATGGACCGAGTGTACGCTCGTGCCTTGGCCCGCGGGCATTGATGGATGAGAAACGGGATACTCGCGCCCAGCCGCTCCATACCCTACAACCGGGCCCATCGCCGGCCCATCGCCGGCCCCTCTCACGCTGCATGGGTGGGCCACACATCTGATGCGTCCTCCGCGCCCACGCCGTCTCCATACCCCATGACACCCTATTCCAAACCCGTGTTGTTCGCTCTCTTTGTGTGCGCGTCGGTAACCTCGTGCTACCGACCGACAACCCAAAGGGCCAGCACGCCACCGCCAGCCCCAGTACCCATGGACACCCCCATGCGCTCCACCCTACTTCCCCACGTTCATCACTGGACCTTCACCATCGATGGCATGAAGAGGAGTAACGGCGCCCTCTGAATGGGTTGACCCAACGCGGTCAAGCAGGCCCTGGAAGGGCTTGGAGGTACTCTGTCGGTGGATTTCGACCTCCGTTCCGGGCAGTTTCGCGTTTCTACAGCCGCAGCATCCGGCCTCGGCAAGGACGACCTCGCGCGCACGGTGGCGCAGCTCGGCACCCAGCGAGAGATGCAGTACAAACTACGCTGGCTCGGTGAACCGGCCTCGCGCCACCCCACCACCGGCGACAGGCCGGCGGACGAAGACGACGCACGGTCGCGCGCCCAGGCAAAGACCCCAACCCGGGCACGAGGTTTTGTCGTCCCGATGCTCGACGGCGGTGCGTTTGATTTTGCGGCCATCTTGGGCCATCAGCCAGCGGCGCTCATTTTTTGGGCCAGTTGGTGCGGACCTTGTGTCGACGAAGCCCCGCACCTGGCACGGCTATACCGTGAGTTCGGCCCCAGTCGGGTCGCGTTCCTGTCCATCAGCATCGACGGGGAGCAGACCCGGCCCAACCTGGCGACCGTGGTGAACGAGCTCCGCATCCCCTATCCCGTCGGCCTCGACCCCGACGGCAACGTGCTCTCGCTGTACACACGCGACCCGGCGATTCCCCTCGTGTACTTGATTTCGCGCGACGGGGTCATTCAACATGCGCACCACAATTTCGAAGCAGGCGATGAACG
>JAZGFE010000292.1:0-7882 GCA_036479215.1 Nannocystaceae bacterium
TGACGGTGACGGTGACGGTGACGGTGACGGTGACGGTGACGGTGACGGTGACGGTGACGGTGACGGTGACGGTGACAGTGATGAGGACAGCTGTGCCGCGTACGGTGTGCACCTAGCGGAGTGCGACGGAGACGAAGGCGGCGAGGCCGCCGAGTCCGCGGCGGAGTGGGAGCGACTCTGCAACCAGCTCGTGGACTCCCTCACGATGGGCGGCGGCGTGGCCTGTGCTGCCGCAGTTGAAGACTTCATCGGCTGCAGCGTCACGGCCGACTGCGCGGCTTTGGCCGACGAAACCGCTTGCATAGTGGAGGAACTGACTGTGGTCGAGCTCTGCGACCTCGATGCCGGCGAGCCTACTCCTACTAGCGGCGACGGGACCGACAGCGGTGCCGACTCCGACACGGGGGGCAGCGGCGGCGCCTCCGACACCGGCGCGTCCGATACCGGCAGTACATCCGGCTGAGGCAGCAGTTCCGGCTGAGGCGTCCGGATCGATCTGTATCCGACCCGGACACCTCGCGGCGCGGCTGCAATGGCATCATGGGTCGCGCTCGCCTCTACCCGTTCCCATGCGCGGCCCTATGCCCTCGCCACTCCCGCAGGAGTCGACTACCCCCTGCGGCGACGTGACCGACAGCGGTGCCGACACGGGCAGCGGTGGCGCCTCCGACACCGGCGCCGGTAGTACATCCGGCTGAGGCAGCAGTTCCGGCTGAGGCGTCCGGTTCGATCTGTACCCGACCCGGGCACCTCGCGGCGCGGCCGCCATGGCACCATGGGTCGCGCTCGCGTCTACCCGTTCCCCATGCGCGACCCTATGCCCTCGCCACTCCCGCAGGAGTCGACTCCCCCCTCAGGTTTGCACTTCTTGGGATTTCCCTGGGCGGATCGCCGCTGCCGTTTTTTTCTCTGGGTATGTTTCCTGTTTACCACGGGGATCGCATGGGCGATCCCTACGATCGGCAACATGCAGCAGCACCGCTACCGGATGCTGCTCTCGGCGGCCGCGGTGGTATGGGTCTGCGCGTACGCGATCATGCGACAGCGCTGCGGTGGCAGCCTATTTGGCAAACGGCGTGCAAACCCGATGCGACTCCCGAAAGCGCGTTGGATACTAGGTCTCGCCCTCAGTTGCTCGTGCATATTCGGCGCATTCAACTACTACCGCTTTGATCCAGATCGCCTGACGACAGTGAGCGGACACGCCGACGTCACCTACTACTATCTCAATTCAAAGTACTTCGACGAACTCGGCTACTACGAACTCTACCCGGCGATGCTCGTGGCGGATGGTGAACACAAGCAACGCCTGGCACACATAACGGTATTCCGCGATCTCCACACCTACCGCAACGTGCCGGTGCGACGGGCCTTCGAACGAGAGCCAGAGATCCGGCAACGGTTCACAGCATCGCGTTGGACGGCCTTCAAACTCGACCTAGATTTTTTTCTCAAAACGGGAACGCGCGGCGCGTGGGCCTATTTTCTCAAAGATCACGGCTACAACGCACCGCCGACCTGGACCGTGGTGGGTCAACGCCTGTCGTCGCTCACAGAGGTCGAACACCTAAAATGGATCACAATGGCGGACTTTCTGATCCTTGCGGTGGCCTTCGTCGCCATCGCGCGGACATTTGGTCTCGACGTCATGTTGTTCGCCCTCTTATTTTTCGTCTGCACCGCCAGCGGGAAATGGCCTCTGCTCGGGTCCTCCCTTCTACGCTTCGACTGGCTCGCCGCGCTCATCGGCTCAGTCTGCGCCCTCAAACGAGGAAGGCACGGACTCGCGGGAGGTTTGCTGGCCTACGCGACGCTCAATCGAATTTTCCCCGCCGTATTCGTGCTCCCGTATCTGATTCGCTCCGGCTACAAGTTCCTACGTACCCGGCACCTCCCCGATAGACAACGACGATTCCTTTGCGGTGCCGTGATTGTGAGCGGGATCCTCGTCACCTCCGCCCTTGCCACACAAGGCCCCGCCGCCTTCAGAACTTCTGCGGAAAACCTGCTACTCCACAACAGCGCCAAGTCTTATAGCTCCTATCGAGTTGGACTCGGGGATGCGCTTCTCTTCCGCGGGGAGCGCAGCCGTGCCGAGATTCGCGGCGGGATCCCAGCGAAGGAAGAACAGCTTGAGGCCCTCAAGCCAACAGTGCAGGCGGTCGGTCTCGCCGTGCTCGCGCTCCTCGCTCTCCATATCATACGAACCAACCCCCAAAGCCACACCCTGATCGCCCTCGGATTTTTTCCGTTTTTCGCCCTCACCACACCCCAGATCAACTATTTCAATGTGCGCCTGCTGCTGATCATGTGGCATATGCACGACCCTGTGCGTCCGCGGAATACCTTCGGTCTCGTATGTCTATTCGCCATCGAAGCCCTCGCAGCCTTCACGCAAATTAACGGAGCTATCGAGTACACGTGGACCTCCACGACCTCGATCGGCCTCGCGTTCTACTCGGTCGTCATACTCGCTACTCTCACTGCCGATGGCCTGAAGAAAACTGTGGCGCGTGAGGCCCCGCCCCTACCGACCCGGATCGGGGCGTCTCTCGCCGCGGCGGTGTTCGGTCTATTGTGCCTATGTGGAATTTTTGCTGGGTACTGGCGTGCACAGGATGTGGGGCCTCCTACCCAGTCCGTATCGTTGCGCGATCTGAAAAAGGTACGTGAAGCGGGCAGCGAGTGGAACGGCCCGGGAACCCTGCGTTTGGACCCCAGCGGCATCCGCATCGACAGCGAAGAACGACAACACGGCCGCCGTCTCGACGTGAGTTTCGACAACAACGACCGGTACGTCGTTCGCTACCTGTTGGACGACCGCGAAATCGCCCGCCAAGATCTACGGCGAAGCGGGGATTCACCCCGAGGCGGCCTCGCGCGCCAAACCCTATCGATTCCACTCGCGGCCCGGCGGGAGGGCTTCGACAGCATCGTCATCGTGCCAACGGGCGGCGACGGGCTGTTCAGCCTGGGTCATGTTCGTATCCTTGATCCGTAGCCCGAACCGCCCATGAGGTTGATAGGTCGCGCGGTTCAAGGGTACCATCGCGGCGCATGATCGATTTTGTCTGCGTCGGCAAGACCTACCGGACCGGCAAGGGAACCGTCGTAGCACTGCGAGAGTTCACGCTGAACATCGGCGGTGGCGAATGCATGGGCCTTATCGGCCCCAGTGGCAGTGGCAAGAGCACAGCACTTCGCCTCGTGAACCGTCTGGTCGATCCAACCTCAGGAAGCGTACGATTCGAGGGGCGAGATCTGCATTCACACTCGCTTGTCGAACTGCGGCACAAAATCGGCTATGTGGTACAAGATGGCGGTCTATTCCCACACCTCACAGTCGCCGAGAATGTCGGTCTCCTGTGTCGCCTCGTGGGTCAAACTCGCCGGGAGGTCAGTCGTCGTGTATCCACATTGTTGGAGCTCGTTGCGCTCGAGCCTTCCGAATTCGCCCCCCGCTACCCACGTGAGCTCTCGGGCGGTCAGTGTCAGCGTGTTGGCGTAGCGCGCGCACTCGCACTCGATCCTCCCTGCGTGCTGCTTGACGAGCCGTTTAGCGCACTCGACCCGCTGACACGAGACGCGATCCACGGCGACTTCGAGCGCCTCGTTCAAACGCTGGGAAAAACGGTTCTCCTCGTCACGCACGACCTGCGAGAGGCCTTCCGACTCGCACGTCGCTGTGCGTTGTTGCACGCAGGAGGTCTGATGCAGGTGGGCAACGCGGCCGCGTTCCTCGAGCATCCGGAGACGCCCTTCGTCGAGACATTCGTCCGCGAGGGCATGCGCCAGAGCGGATCAGCGCCACATGTCACAGCGTAGTAGCCTGCCCATGCGACCGTGGGTGCTTGGGCTTATCCGGGCGTTCGTGATCCTGGCGGCCATCGCTACCTGCCTCCCCATCGCCTGGGCGCGCACAGAAGCTCCAGTGGCCAAAGTGACGATCGGCAGCAAGAACTTCACGGAAAACCGCCTTTTAGCGGAGATCATGGCCCAGATGATCGAAGCGCATACCTCGATTGAGGTGGAGCGCCGGCCGAATCTGGGAGGTTCGACCATTGCTTTCACGGCGCTCCAAAGTGGTGCCATTGATGCGTACCCCGAGTACACCGGTACCGCCTGGTCTGTACATCTGAAACGCCAAGATCCGCTACGCGACCCGCTCCGGGGGTTCATCGAGGTCGCGCGAGCTTATGAGTCTAGATACTCGCTCACCTGGCTTGCACCCTTCGGATTTAGCAACAGCTACGCGTTGGCCATGCGCGAATCCTCCGCAAGAACTCGCGGAATCACACGTATCTCGGATCTGCTACGCCATCAAGATACACTGCGTGCGGGGGTCAGCCACGAATTCCTCAACCGCAGCGACGGCTATCCTGGCCTGGCGACGACGTACGGTCTGAACATCGCAGACCTCAGAGGAATGGAGCACGGTCTCGCCTACGACGCACTGCGCGACGGATCGGTCGATCTGATCGACACATGGACAACGGACGGCAAGTTGCTTGAGTACGACGTACGCCTGCTCGAGGACGACGCGCACTTCTTCCCGCCCTACGACGCGGCGCCAGTATTCCGCAGCGATACACTGGCCAAGTATCCAGAGATCGTCGCGCAAATCGAGCGGCTCGCTTTCCGACTGGACGAGAGAAAAATGCGAGAACTCAACCACCGTGTCGAGCAAGGGGGCGGATCATTCGCCGAAACGGCGCGAGCCTTCCTCGCCGAGGAAGGCCTCACGGGGGGGGGCTCGCCGCCTGCGACGCTCGACAGCCAAGCATCCAGCGGCTTCTGGCCTCTACTGTGGTCAAGACGCGGGCACACGTTGCGGCTCTCGCTGCAGCATATCTACCTGGTCCTCGTAGCCGTCGGACTCGCCACGTTAGTGGCCGTACCGGCGGGGCTCCTACTCACCCGAAAGCCTGTCCTCGCCGGGCCGATACTAGGTGCCGCGGGCGTGGTGCAAACCATCCCCAGTCTCGCTCTCCTCGCGTTCTTGATCCCGATCCCGGGTTTCGGGCTGGGTGATCGATCGGCCATCGCCGCGCTGTTCGTGTACGCGATACTCCCGATCATCCGCAACACCTACGCTGGCGTACACGCGGTCGAGCCCGGGCTCGTTGACGCCGCGCGCGGCATGGGCTTGTCCGAATTCCAAATGCTCCGCCACGTGGAACTACCGCTCGCACTGCCCACCATCATGGCGGGAATACGCACGGCAACGACGGTCAGTATCGGCGTGGCGACATTGGCGGCATTTATCGGTGCGGGAGGCTTGGGCGACCCGATCCTCACAGGTCTGCAGCTGAGTGACATCCACCTTGTATTGTCGGGCGCGCTACCAGCAGCATCCTTGGCGCTCGTGGTGGACTTCGCGCTGAGCCGGGTAGAGGGCTGGGTGAAACCTCAAGGTCTCGCGTAACGATGTAGCGAGCAACGCACGGGGTACTCTACAGCCAGCAAAATTTCGGTCGCTCCCAACCCAACAACGCTACGGAAGTACCGCCTCGACCGCCGCCGTATCCAGCGGACTGACCTCTACCGCCGAGATGCGGACATCCGTCCCGATCAGCATCGTATGGGGAACGGTCCTCACGGTATCCGGCCACCACAGCGCGTTCACGGTGAAGCCAGGATCCGCCACGAGCGAGTGGGTGAGCCCGTGCTCCGTCGCCCAGGAGACCAGGTCGTCCGAGTTGGGTGCCTGGTTGTCTGCGTTCTCTCCCAGCATCGTCACCACCACAAGCCCTCGATCTTTGTATTGCTGGTGTAGCGCCTCCAAACTGGAGGCCAGGTTGCCGCAACACGCTCACCACATCGCACTGGACAACACGAATACTGCCTTCGTGCACTGGTCATAGAGTCGGAACGCGCCACCACTTTGGTCTTCGAGCTCGAAGTTCTCGGGAACATCACCTGGAAGATGACCGCCACTGGGGAAGAAGCCCTGACACTCGTGCACGCCGTCTTCGCCCGCGGAACCGCCAGTCTCACCGGTGTCTGCATCGTCGTCGTCACTCTCTTCGTCTTCTGTACTCGCTTCGTCTTCGTCACTCTCTTCGTCTTCCACGCTCGCTTCGTCTTCCACGCTCGCTTCGTCTTCCACGCTCGCTTCCCCCACCGCCTCGACCGGTCCATCTCCATAGATCGGATCGAGGACAACCGTCCCGCAACCGCAAACGACGCTCACCTCAAGGAGGCAGCAGAGAAAGAGCCGAGACCGTGGATCCGAGCAAGAAAACATGGACACCCGAGTCGCGCGGAACAAACCGCCGCTCCCTATCATACCAGTTTGCGTCTCCGAGGTCATCTGGCGGCGCTCGAACCGGTGAACCCCGGGGTACGAATCATGCGCGATCCGCGAGTCGCGGGTCGCGGGTCGCGGGTCGCGGGTCGCGGGTCGCGGGTCGCGGGTCGCGGGTCGCGGGTCGCGGGTCGCGGGTCGCGGGTCGCGGGCATGGTTCGTGGGCCGTGGGCGAGCAAAGCTGGATGGAGCCGCACGCTGGTTTGTCCTCTACATCCTCCAGCGGGAAGAAACGAGCGCCCGCTCTACCGTAGCCGGTATTCGATCGCCAACCCGCCGTCGACCAACGGCCACCCGGTCCACGCCACCTCCTCCGCCCGCACGGCCACCCCGATGCGCGGGAATGAAAGACCCACGCCGAGGCCAGCGTGAAGCCGCAAGGTGTGGGTCACGCGTACATCCACTCGCGCACGAGCGGACGGCAGCGCGGCGAGGGTCCAAACCGTGCGACTCGCGTAATCCTGCTCGGCTCGTCCGGACACGATCACGATCCAGGCGCCTGGACCGACTCCCACAGCAGGCGACACCCTGGCCCGCGGCCACGGTCGGGCCAGCACAGTCACGCGCAAGGTGGTGTAGCCGAGCTGCGCGGTTCCTGCCCGGCCCACCACGTCCGCGAGCGCCGCGGCACCTGAGAAGTCGACATCCACCCCCCATCCGGCCCTCGGATAAAACGCGCACGCCAACTGGGCCCCCAATCCTGGCGGCAGCCCGCCCCCAGGGGATGCGAGCCCCATGACCCCTATTCGCGTCGACCATTCGTGGCGACTCGATGGCGAACTCGGCCGCCTCAGCTCCCGCGCTGAACCGACCTCCGTACGAACGGAGGGCATGCGTCGGCGCGCTGGTAGCTCCAACACCCCCGCGTGCACACGCTCTGCCGTTTGAAGCGCCGCATCCTCGGCGGTTTCGGCACGGTCCACGCCCGCGTATTCGACCGCTTGCAAGCGGCCGCCCTCCCCATCCCGAGCCTCCACCCACAGCTCGATATGTCCCTTCGACCCATCACGATACAGACGGACGCCGGCAACGGCCGCATGTGCTTGCACGCGCCGCCCTAGCGCGCCGGCCACATTGAACATGGGCCAGCGAGGATCCACTACGTCCACGACGCGAAACCCCATCGCCTGCAGCTCGGCGTGAATTCGCATTTCCCCGCCGCGCCAAGCCGACCCACCCGCGTCGACGCCAGCCCGCACCAGCACGACCACGGGCGCCTCGCCCAACGCCGTGGACCCATCCTGCTTCGCCGGGTCGCCCCCCCCGACGCTCTCGGCGGCGACGGAATCAGAACGGACCGCAACCACGTCGCCGAACAGCAACGAAGCCACCACCACAATGCCGAGCACCTGCTATTTTCCGTCCACCAACGAGCGCGCGAGATCGGCGTACGCCCCACTGGGCTGACGGGTCATGTACGTTCGGGCCGCCGCCTTTGCCTCTGCCTTCTGGCCGCTGCGACGTAGGGCGTCGATGACGCGGCCCTCCGCTTCCAAGCGCAATGCGCCGTTGGGGCTCTCCCGAACGTAGCGCTTGAACCAGTGCGCAGCCTCCCGATAGTCACTCTGAAGGTCG
>JAZGFE010000293.1:0-3789 GCA_036479215.1 Nannocystaceae bacterium
CCGTAACGGCCAGCGACGATGACACACTCAGGGTGTGGGACCTCTCCGCACGCGAACCGGAAAGCTCGGCGGTGGTCCTCCCCGGTCATTCCGGCGACATCACGGCAGTCACCATCGACCGCGCCTCAGCGTACATCATCAGCGGCAGCGAAGACGGCACCATTCGAGTGTGGGATCTCCGGCGTAAGGACTTGGAAGTCCGTCCCACCGTGCTGCGCGGCCATGGAGCAGCACTGCGCGCCCTCGCCCTCTCCGCCGACGGGAGGCGGCTTTTTTCGGCCAGCGCCGACAAGACCGTACGGGTGTGGGACTACCTGGCTCGCAATCCAGGTTCCGCATCGATCGTAGTGCGCGGCCACGACGATCGCGTCGTGGGAATGCATCTCAACCAAGCGGGCAATCGGCTCGCCACAGCGGGCGACGATGGCATCGCTCAAGTTTGGGATGTGGGTCGCTCCGGGCGAGTCCGCCATGTCGCTCGCCTCGTCGGTCACAAAGGTGCCATCCACACCCTTGCACTGGCGCCACACGGTCGCTGGCTCGCCACCGGCGGCCTCGACCACAGCGTGCGACTTTGGAACCTCGAGGCCGAAGACCCGAGCAAGAACCCGCGCCTGCTCCACGGCCACAGCGACGAGGTTGAAACCCTCGCATTCGACGACGAGGCCAGTATCTTGGTATCCGCCGGCAGTGACTACACCGCACGTGTTTGGAATATGCGCATCGGCGATCCGACCACCGATTCTATCGTCCTTCGCGAGCATACCGACGCCATCTACGCCATCGCCTTGAGCGGCGACGGTCACACCCTGGTGACTGCGGGCGAGGACAAATCCGTACGCATCTGGGATCTCTCTGGTGCCCAAAAAGATCCAAAGTCACGGGTACGGATGGGCCACAGCGCTGGGATCTGGAGCTTGGCCCTAAGCCCGGACGGGCAGTTCGTCGCGTCGGGAAGTGAGGACCGAACTGTACGCGTCTGGCCGCTCCGCTCGAATTCCGAGCCCCTTACCCTGCGTGGACACGCCCGCACGATCTCGAGCATCACCTATAGCCACGACGGCAAACGACTCGCCACTGGAAGTGACGACGGCTCCGTGCGGGTGTGGGACCTCAGTGCGCGCCACCCCGAAGAGACCGTACGCGAACTCGGGGGTCACACGGGCCCCATCAGTGCCCTCGCCTTCGGGCCCGAAGGCGACGACGTGTTGTTCACCGCGAGCCGAGACCACACCGCGCGCGCGTGGCCCCTCGACGGCGCGATCGGACGAGGCGATACCCTCAAGTTCGAAGCTCACGAAAGCCCCCTTACCGCTATCGCAGTCAGTCCCCACGGTGATCTTCTGTTCACCTCGAGCGAAGACGGCACAGCCCGCATCTGGCCCCTCCAGTCGGATCGGCTCATCGAACTGGCATGCGCCACCGTGGGGCGCAACCTCACAGCACAAGAGTGGGGACGCTATTTCGAGGCGGACCCGTACCGAGCGACGTGCGGCGGCTGATCTGGAACCGGGTGCCTCTCGTGACAAACGACGACCCTCGAAGCGAGGCCGATGTCGTGGTGATAGGCGCGGGGATCGGTGGCTTGACAGCCGCCGCCCTCCTCGCGCGCGCGGGCCTCGATGTTTGCGTATTCGAACAGGACAGTCGCCCTGGCGGCTACCTCGCCGGGTTTCGACGGCGCCGGTTTTCGTTCGATACAGCCATCCACTGGCTCAATCAGTGCGGCCCCGACGGCGTGGTCACCAGCTTGCTCGATCATATCGACGAGGGCTGTCCGCGTGCACAACCGCTCCAAGCCGTCCGCCGATATCGTGGCGACACGCATGACTACCTCCTCAGCATCGACGCCGACAACCTACGCGACGACCTGGTCCGCGATGCACCCCACGAGAAGGACGCCATCGCCGGGTTCTTCCGCGCGAGTCGGCGCATCGGTTCTATCTTTCATGACTTGTCCTATTTGATGCGAGCACCCGAATCGATGGGGCGAGTCGAGTACGCCCGCAAGCGCATCCAGCTGGCGAAGCTCACCCTACCTATGATGAAATGGGCACGCCACGGCACGGACCACGCCTTTGGTCGGGTGTTCGCCAGCAAGCTCCTGCGCCAGCTTTTTTGCAGCGACCAGCGGCTCATGTCCTGCCTCACCCCCGTCGGATGGGCCTACGACGGCGACTACCAGGTCCCGCCTGCGGGCGGCAGTCAGGCGTACCCGCACTTCTTGGCCAAGAGCATTTTGTCCAGGGGAGGCACGATTTCCTATCGATCGCGCGTCGACGAAATCACGGTGCAAAATGGCACGGCCACCGGCGTGCGCTTCGAGAAAGGACGCAGAAATGTGCAGCGCGGTTCAATCAAGTGCTCCCACGTACTGGCAGCGTGTGATCTAAGGACGGTATATGAGCAACTTTTGCCCCAGGGCACCATCGGATCAAAGCTGCTAGGCAGGGTGCGAAACGCCGACATCTACGACTCCACGGTCACGGTTTTTCTGGGACTCAACGCGCCCGCGCGCGCGCTCGGCCTCGGGGAAGAGCTCACGTTTCTCACCCGCAACAACCCACGCATCGAAGCGCACAACAACGGGAACCCACATACCTCTGCCATCACGGTGCTGGTCCCTTCGCTACGCGATCCAACGCTGGCGCCGGAGGGCAAAAGCACCCTAACCCTCTCGACCGCAGCCAACATCCGCTACGGCGACCGCTGGAAGACCGGACCGAACGATGCGCGCGGCGAGGCGTATCGGGCGTTCAAGAGAGCCTATGCCGACGTGCTTGTCGATCGCGTAGAAAAGGGTCTGGGCTGCGAGATCCGAGATCAGATCGAAGTGATCGAGGTCGCCACGCCTGTGACACATCAACGGTATACGGGCAATACGGACGGGAGCATCATGGCGACCAAGCCGAGCCACGCAAATATCCGCAACCGTATCGCCGGCTATCTCACTCCGGTGAAGAACCTCCTCCTCGCCAGCCACTGGGCGGAATACGGAGGGGGCGTGCCCATCTCGGTACGGGCAGGAGCGAACTGCGCGCTGCTCGTGCTCCGAGGGCGGAACACGGCGGCGTTCGAGGGCCTACGTGCGGTTCTCGATGGCGAGACTCGACTTCGCCCCGGCTCGTGAGCGTTGCGCCTCCCACCCGCCTCCGGCGCGTGCGCCAGCACGACGCCCGACTGCAGGCAGCGAAGGCGAGGGGGAAGGTCCAGTACGCGGTTGCTCCCGCTCGAAGTTCACCGACACCGCATCGCTACTCGCTTCCACCAGCTCACTGTCCGCCCTATACGCGTACGTCTCCCGCGTCCCATCGCTGTGCACGACGGCCAGCACCCGCCGCCGCACGATCGGGGGCGGACGGGGGGCAATGGGAAGCAGGCGGAGGCTACCCAGCGTCGATTTGGCCCGGCTCAGCGGCTACGGAATAAGGACTCTCCCGATTGATCCGCAGCCGAACGCCGCTCTCCGTCGTGACCGATAGATCCCCCGGTGTGGCCTCTGGAGATCGCAGGGGCCCCGTGGACGTGGAGAACCAGATCCACTTGAGCAAGCCGTCCCGAAACTCCGCCGCGTATCCGTCTTCCTCGAAGCTTCCACCTCCACCGGTGAACACCGCACCCTCGAACGGATGCTTCCACATTTCCGTCAACCCGCAGGTGCTCTCGGGGGTGAGTTTGAAGTAGGACGGGTGCGGCTCCCCTGCGGCCACGCGAATTTGTCATTGGACGATTCGCAGCAGGGGTTTGCGCTTCCCCGGCAGTTGGAGACTAGGCACTTCTCCGTGCTCA
>JAZGFE010000294.1:0-19042 GCA_036479215.1 Nannocystaceae bacterium
CGCTGTGCGTGCCCTCCCGAAATCCTCGATTGCGGTTGGCCCATCGGCACCGCAGATGACGGCACACAAGGACAGCACCAGAATCGAGACCAGTGGGTGAGCCTTCTGGTCCGAGCGCGGGTCGGGCACGTTCGCAAAATACGCCGCGAACGACTCCGCGCCAAGTGCGGGCTGCGTGCTCGTTTCAGGTTCGGGACAGGTGCGTGACACACGCTCAGGTGATCCGAGAACCGTTGACTTCGCAAGCTCGCAAGCTCGCAAGCTCGCAAACTCGCACGCTAAGTCACCGAAACCATTGATATTTCGGTGCGATGGCCCTGCGGGTGCGGTCGTGTGGTGGCTTGAGCCGGCGCGCGCGACAATTTGCCGCCTTGCCGGGATCGTGCGGAGTCGCTAGTTTCGCCGTGGCATGAAACACATTCTATTCATACTTGCTGTGCCGATCGCTTTGTGGAGCTTCGGGCTCGGCTGTGCCGAGAATGAGGGTGGTGACGATGAACCGGGGCACGGTGATCACCACGGATCCGCCGCCGACGGGATCATGACAACGCTTGGCTTTGTGTCTCCACCGGCCTCGATGGTCCCCCTCGGCGAGGCGCTCAGGGTGATGTTTACTATAGAAACGGATGGTGAATTGCATGTCGCGGAGGTGCGGGCATGCGCCGGCCTGGACGTTGTCGACTGCGGGAAGGCAGATGAATTTGATTTGAGTGTCCCGGCTCCCCTCAAGGAGACTCACTACATGGCGGCCGTTGAACTCGGGGAGGGAGAGTGGACCGTCGTCGGCTACGCCCATGTCGGAAGTGTCGCCCACACGACCGCCGGTGCAAACGTTGCGGTGCTGGGCGCGATCTAGCGGGATTGTGGCGACCGCGTAGCGGCCTATGCTAGCGCCAGCAGTATCTCGGATCTGCTCGTTTCGCCTTCGATCACGTCCATCAGTTCGCCGATGCGTCCCATGTCGAGGCCCAGTCGTCGCGGTACGGCGGCGCTGAACTCGCCGATGGGGTTCCCCGACGAACCGATACGATGGACGTGGCAGACGTAGTTCGCTAGATGGATGATCCGACCCAAGGTGCGAGACGTACCTTCCGGCAATCGTTCTGGGTCGTGGTGATGCTCCACAACGTTTGCCAGTGGCTCAGGTATCTCCCAGCGACGGCACAGCCATGCCCCAACCTGGGCATGGTCGGTGCCGTAGACGGCCTGTTCCGCGCGATGCAAGCTGATGTCCTGTTCGTTCGCGGTGGCGATGGCGTGACGGAAATCGGCGGTTAGATGCTCCTCGAGCACAATCTTGCCGAGGTCGTGCAGGACGCCGCCAAGATGAATCTGATCCTTCGAGATGCGGTGTGGAATGGAACTGGCGCAGAAATCGTAGATGGCCTGAGCGGCGATTCCGGTGGAGATGCTGTGTTTCCAAAAACCCCTGCGATCGAAAAGCTTCGATTCGGAGGAGGAAAATGCGGACAAGAGGGCCGTTGTGAGCACGATGTTCCGCAGTGCCGCCGTGCCGAGTCGCCTCACGGCGGAGAAGATGTCGGTACAGGGCCGGGTGGTCGCCGTGCGATACAGAGGGGAGTTGACGATTTTCAGTATCGAGGCGGCGATCGCCGGGTCGTGCCCCACCAACGACGCGACTTGGCGCAGTCCGGCGTTCGGATCGTTGAGTACGGTTTCCAGTCGACTGACGACCTCGGGCAGGGTGGGCAGGTTCCTCACCCCCTCGAGATGGGTGAACACCTCGCAGTACGCGGGATCTGGTTGCGAGGACGCGGCTTTGGCATGACCCATCATCTTTCCCATAGCGCGCGAGGGGCTGGGGGGTTGCACCAAAGTGAACCATCGTTGGCGATCCGCTGCCTGATCGAAGCAGAATACGCGGACGGTTGCCGAGTGTGAGCGGCACGGCGAGTATGACCGACACGGCGAGTGTGCCCGGCATTCCGAACGGGCCGAGCGGGCCGAGCGGGCGGGGCTAGCTGAACTTGTAGGTGGCGCCGATGGAGATCATGCTGGTTGCCGTGAACGCGCCCGATAGCGCGCCGATCAATCTCTGATAGCCTAACGTCGCGCCGAGAGCGTGGCGGCGGCGGCGTTTCTCCGCACCGTGGGCCAATAGTCCCAAGTCGATGTCGAGACGTGGGCCATGAGGCGTGATGGTGGAGGTTGCCGTCACGTCGCGGTAGACAGCACCATAGAGAAAATCGTACGCAACGCGGACATCAAAGAAGCTGTTTCGCAACAGCGCCAGGCGGCCCAAGCCTACGCTAGGTCCGACGCCCACGAGACTGTAGATCCGCTCGCGGTTACCGCTCGATCGATCCCAACCAAACTGGCTGCCCATGACGGTGAACCCCAACGCGTAGCCGATCGTGTTCCAGGTTTGACCGATCTCTGCACGGAGCACCACCGCGCGGCCGGACATGGCGTCATCTGGATTCGCACCGGCCATCACCTGGGTGAGACGTGTGCCGAAGTAGAGACGAGCGGGGTTGTGGGCGGGGCGGAAGGGGCTCGCATGACGGGTCCGCTGGGAGGTGCCGAGGCCTGCGTCACGGGGGTTCGCACCCAGAGGAGCCGGGGGACGAACATCGGGGTCGTCGGCCCGATCAAAAGACGGCTGGAGGTGGAGGGCCCGCTGCGGTGGAGTCCGCGGGTCTGACGCGTTTGCCGGCGCAACGCTTGCGGTCTCGGCGTTGGAGGACGCGGGTGGGTTCACCGGTGCCAGCGGGTCGTTGCTCGGTTGCGCCCCCACGTTGGCCGAGCTGTGGACTGTGGATGTGGGGTTCGTCACGGGTGTGACCGTGCCCGCCTCCGCGCCTGGAGGCGTCGGATCTGCTGGAGGAAGCGTGGCGGCAGACGGCGTGACGGCGTGGCTCGGTGTGGTTCCGGGCGCTTGAGGGCGCTGCAGAGGTGGTCGATCTGGAACGCTACCCGGGCTAGGTTGCTGGGTGTCAGGTTTGGCTGTCGTGTCACCGGGTTGGGCCCACACGGGGGTCGTGGTCAGCAGTGCACACGCAAACGCAGATAACTCAAGTAGGCGATGGTAGCCCATGGTGCGACAAGCCTAGCTGGAAAAGGCAGTCCGCGCGAGCCGATGCACCCGGCATCCGGGGTATGCGGGCTTTCGGCGCCAAAAGCTTGCGATTTCGGACCGTCACATCGATCATGCGGCGTCTGGAGCGGATGGCACCCGCGTCCGCGAATCAACCGCCACGGAGAATCTATGCGTACACATGAAAAACGGCCTAGCGAAGCGTTGCGGCTGTTGCCGATCGGATTGGCGTTATTGGCGATTCCATTGGCAGCCTGCGGTCCCATCTCGTTTGCAGACGACAGCGCGCTGGTCGTGCTTGGGGATCGACCCGCACCATCACCCGAGCCCGAGCCCGAGCCACCCAAACGGGTTGAGGTTACGGCCGACGCCATCGTAATTCACGAGAAAATTCAGTTCGACTACAACAAGGCTTCCATCAAACAGGTTTCTCACTCGCTACTCAACGAGATTGTGACCACGATCGAGGGGCATCCGCAGATCAAGAAAATCTCTGTTGAGGGCCATACGGACGCAGATGGTTCCGACAGCTACAATGAAAAACTGTCGGATCGCAGAGCGGACGCGGTTCGCATGTACCTCACCGAGCATGGTGTGGCCGACACCAGGGTGACATCGAAGGGCTGGGGAGAAAGTCGACCCATTGCCGATAACGAGTCAGATACGGGAAAGGCCCAGAACCGGCGTGTCGAGTTCATCATTGTGGAGCAGGAACGATCGAAGACGTGGGTTCAGGTCGATCCCGCTACCGGGAAGCAACAAGAAATTACCGGCCCAGCCGCAGGGGGTCCCCGATGAAGATGAACCAACTCATTCGTTTCGCTGCCTTCACCTTGTGTGTTTCGCTGCCGTCGGCATGCAGTTTCCACGCCCGCGACGCAGATGAATACAAGCGTGTCACCCGAGAACTCGTGGACGCTCGCGGCAGCGCCATCAAGCAATGCTACGATGTGGAACTGGCGACCAACGAGGCGTCGGGCGGCAGGGTTGTCGTAAGCTTTACCGTGGAGAAAGCGAGCGGACGCATCGTGAATGTCCAACAAGCCGACGGCGGCACGGCGCCCCGCCAGCTTTCGGACTGCGTGGTGACGGCCATTGATGGCCTTCAGCTCGATCCACCCGACCGCCGAGATGGCCTCGCTACCTTCGTCTGGGAGTTCAAAGGCAACCCGACCACGGCTCCAGCCGAGGCCGGCGTCGAAGCGGCTCCAACCGGCTGACCGGGACCCCCATCGTTTCTTGTCGTTTGTCGAGGGCGTCCGCCTGGGTGGGCGTCCTCGTGTCAGTTAACGCACCGTGCCGAGGCCCCCATCGAGGTCGCTCACCAGGTCCGCGACGTGTTCTACGCCCACACTGATCCGCACCAACCCATCCGTCAGGCCCAGGCTGTGGCGACGTTCCGCCGGAACGGATGCGTGGGTCATGAGCGCCGGGCTCTCGATGAGGCTCTCCACGCCGCCTAGGCTCTCGGCCAAGGCAAAAAGGCGCACCTGCGAGAGCAGTTGACGCGCGGCCTCCAGTCCCCCCCTGAGCTCGAAGGAGATCATCCCACCGAAGCCGAGCATCTGTCGTTTGGCGAGGGCATGCTGAGGGTGGCTGGGGAGTCCGGGGTAGATAACGTACTTCACATTGGGGTGGGACTCGAGGTGCGTAGCGAGGACGATCGCGTTCTCTTCGTGTCGTCGCATGCGCAGCGCGAGTGTTTTGATGCCGCGGAGTACCAGGAAACAATCGAAGGGAGCTGGCACCGCGCCACAGGAATTTTGGAGGAACGCCAATCGCTCGTACAGCGTGCGGTCGCGTACGGCGACCACACCCCCGACCACGTCGGAGTGTCCACCGAGGTATTTTGTCGCGCTGTGCACCACTATATCCGCACCGAGTTCGAGCGGGCGCTGGAACATGGGCGACATGAACGTGTTGTCGACGGCGAACAGGATGTCTTTAGATCGACAGAGGGTGGCGATGGCCCGAATGTCCCCGAGTCGCAGCAGCGGGTTGGTGGGCGTTTCTAGCCACACGAGTTTGGTGCACGGCGTGATAGCGGCTTCGAAGGCCGCTGCGCTGCGAGGATCGGCGTAGCTAAAGCTGTTCCCGCGGCGGGTCATCACCTGCTCGAAAATACGCAAGGTACCGCCGTAGAGGTCGTCGCCGGCCACCACGTGGTCCCCCGTGTCGAGCAGCTGGATGATCGCGGTGGCGGCCGCGCAGCCCGACGCGAACGCGAGACCGTAGGGCGCCCCTTCCAGAGCAGCCACGGCCCGTTCGAGCGCGAAACGTGTGGGGTTTTGGGTGCGGCTATACTCGAAACCCGTGTGTTCGCCTGGTGCTGTCTGGACGTAGGTCGACGTTTGAAAGATCGGTGGCATGATGGCGCCGGTTACCGGCTCGGGGCGCTGCCCGCCATGAATGACCAGCGATTCGGCATGCAACGCTTCGCACGCGGCGAGTTGTTTCGCGTCCAGTTCAGCCATTGCGTCTCCTTTAGTTGGCGGGTCCAGCCCCGGGATGGGCCGATGTGAGATAGTCCATCAGGTCGATCTTCGTGAGTACGCCGAGCAGGTGCTCGCCTTCGACGACCAGCACCACGCGAGCATCGTTGAAGATATGCTTGAGGAGCTGCAGGCGTGTGTTGCCCGTGACCGTCGCATAGTCCGCTGTGACGAGCTCTCGAATCGACGCGTCGAGATTGGCCCGTTTCTCGACCAACACGTTAAGAAGGTCGATTTCGGATACGATGCCGCAGTGCCGTCCTCGCTCGTCCAGCACAGGGAGCTGACTGATTCCGTGCTCCTTGAGCAGGCCAACGGCCGCTCGAACGGTGACATCTAGACCCGCGGAGATGATGCGTTGTGGCTTGCGCTTGAGCAGATGGGCCACGGTTCCAGTTTCGTCCTCCGCGCCCAGAAAACCGTTCGAACGCATCCAGTCGTCGTTGAAGATCTTCCCGAGATATTTCTGCGCCCCATCGGGCAAGAGTACGAGAATACGCTTTGGGGCATCGAGGCGCTGTGCGTACTTGAGAGCAGCCACGACCGCCGCACCGCAGGATCCGCCGCAGAACAGACCCTCTTTTCGGACCAGATCCCGCGTCATCAGAAAACACTCGCGATCGTCGACTTGGACCACATCGTCGAGCATGTCGAGGTTCATTGTGGAGGGCAGGAAATCTTCGCCGATGCCTTCTACGTAGTAACTGAAGGGCTTGGTGAGGCGTCCGGTCTTGATGTACTCGTAGTAGAGCGACCCGACCGGGTCTGCGCCCACGATCTGGATGTCGGGGTTTTTGTCTTTGAAGTAGCGCGCGCAGCCGGAGAGGGTACCTCCGGTGCCCATGCCGGCGACGAAGACGTCGAACTCTCCTTGGGTCTGCGCCCAGATCTCGGGCGCAGTACTCAAATAGTGGGCCTCGGGATTTGCCGGATTGTGATATTGGTTGGCGTAGAATGCGCCGGATGTCTCCTCGACCAGCTTTCGTGCCACCGAGTAGTAGCTGCGTGCATCGCTGGGCTCCACGGAGGTCGGGCAGATGACGACCTTGGCCCCGAACGCCCGGAGTCCGTCGATCTTCTCTTGGGACATCTTGTCGGGCATGACGAAAATGCACTTGTAGCCGCGGCGCGCTGCGATCATCGCCAGGCCGGCACCGGTATTCCCGCTGGTCGCCTCGATAATCGTGCCGCCCGGCCCGAGTATGCCCCTCGACTCTGCGTCGTGGATGAGATTCAACGCCACCCGGTCTTTCATGGAACCTCCAGGGTTCAGAAATTCGAGCTTGACGTAGATCTCTGACTCTACTTCTTCCGCGACCTGGTGGAGCCGTACAATGGGCGTGTTGCCGATGGCCGCGACCACATCGGTCACGGCGCCGGGCATCAGTGAGCTTTCGGTCGTCATAGGACACTCCTTCGGTGACGGCGTGCACGAGCCGCCGATGTGCGTTGTTGCAGCCGTTTTACCTGTTCCCGGCGAATCGTGCCGTCCAAGTAGACGCCGACGCTGGCCGTGAATGCTAAGCGCCATTCTTTGTGGTCGACCAGGGCACCGTGGGAGTACTCGGTGTGCACAGCCCCCGCGCCGGCTGCAAACGTGAGCGCGAGACGATCGATTCTTGAGCTGAATGCCACTTCTCCGAGAACGGCGTGATTCTTCCACATGACCGGTTCGATCGGCGCGCCGTTCAAACCTGAAGTGGCGTTGATGATGGCGGGGAATGGGAACAAGTAACTGTAGGCGGCCGAAATACTGGCGAGGCCCCCCTGGATCCCGAGATGAAACTGCGGCGCGACCATCCACGGCATGGAATGGCGACTGTTGGCGAGGTTGGGCCCGAGCGCGATGGCGGGTCTCGCCATGAGGTACTTGAAGAACTGAAGCTGGTACCCCAAGTCGAGCATGACTGTGGCGAGGTGCATGCGAACCATCTTCGCCCTGCCGTTCTCGTCGCTCCGAACGCGACGCATGCTGACCCAGTTGGAGCGGGTTGCGACGCGGAGTCGGTGCCGACGGGGTAGCGAACGGCGGGTGGGATCGATGAATCCCTCGTCCTCGAGGTCCGCAGCGGCGGCGTAGGGCGTGCCGATTTCGGTGGGGCGCCCGTCGACTGCAGGAGACGCCCCACCGGCTGGCTCCGCGCCGTGGGCCAGCGCCGGGCCTGCGATGATCCAAGCCCCAAGAAGAGCGGAAACGGCGGTTGCGAGACGAAATGGCGGCAGGTGCTGCGGCATTGTGCGGTCACTCGAGCGAATCAGAGACTAGCCCAGGGCCACGATGGGGCATAGACCTCAAGTGAGGTACACGCTAGGTACACGATGCTGATGTAGCCGTTGAGGTCGAAAAAGGCGCGGTCGATCGCCGTCAGATCGGTGGGACGCACGATCAGGTGTTCGTAGACAAGAATGAGTGCAACCGCGGCTAAGCCGATGGCGTGCCAAGGACCGAGTCCAGCGTGCAGGTGCAGCCGAATCAACGCAGCGATGGTGAGCGCGTGGAGCAGGGCGCTCCATACCAGGGAGCCGCGAACCCCAAAACGGGCGGGGATCGAGTGCAGTTTTTGTGCGCGGTCGCATTCGATGTCCTGCAGGGAGTAGAGCACGTCGAAACCCGCGACCCAGGTGGCAACGGCCAGCATCATGAGTGTCGGCACCTCCCAGGCTGCGAGATCGCCCGCGATGGCTACCCAGGCGCCTCCCGGGGCCAGGGCCAACGCGAGTCCCAGGATCATATGACTCGACCAGCTGAACCGCTTGACGTAGCTGTAGCCCAGTACGAGGAGCAGGCACGGCACCGACAACGCGAGTGGCCAAGGGCCCAGCGCTGCGGCGCTGCCGAGGAATAGCAACCCTGCGAAGGCCGTGAGGATGCGGGCGGCTGGCAGGGAGATGGCGCCCCGCGGCAGTTCACGCCCGGCGGTGCGTGGATTCGCGGCGTCGAAGCGGCGATCGACGATGCGATTGAAACCCATGGCCGCGGTGCGAGCTCCGGTGAACGCCAACACGATCCACACCAAGCGCGTGGCGTTGAGCCCGGCGCGTCCCTGTGCGGCGGCATGTCGGTGAGCCAGCTCCGCGCAGGCCAGTGCGAAGGGCAATCCAAACAAGGTGTGGCTGATCCGGACCAGAGAGCCGAAACGACGGAGCGTGATCCAAAGTCGGCGACCTGCGGGGAAGGGAGGTGCGGGGGGCATGGCGGCACACGTCCGAGGCGCAGACGACCCGCCCGATCTACCTCGTGCGGGGCGCTCCACCAACCGCTTGATGAAAAACGTGAGGTGAAGCTCACGGCGGCGAATCATTTCGGGGCGCGGTGTCCACGTCCCGGCACGTCCCGGCCCGGGAGCGGCCGCGTCTGGGGCGGTGAAATTCGCGCGCTCTCCAGTTTTGGGCCCCGATGGACGATGGCCGGACTGTTGTGATCTCCTTTGACCCGACCTCGGGGGCCGCCGGTGCCCGGGCGGCTGCGACCGCGACCGCGGCGACCCGTGCGGGTGCGCAGGCACGAGCAGCGAGTCGCCGTGGCGGTGAGGGCAGCACGGGCGGGCTACGGCGGGACACGGTGACGCTCTCGTCGCAGGCCCAAGCCTTGGCAGCCGTCGAGGGCAGCGGTCCATCACAGCGTTTGCGCGCCCAGACGCAAACCGCGACCGCGACACGGACCGCGACACGGACCGAGAGCGCGACACGGCGTGCCAGGCCGCTGCCGACACTTGAGTCGATCGATGGACTCGCGGGCGCGCGCGATCGGCTGGAGTCGGACAGCAGACGAAGAGAGACCAGGCCCGTGACGACACGCGGAGAGAGAGGCGGCGGATCCGAGGTCGACGTCGGGGTGGAGGAAGCGGAGCAAGCCGAGCGCGCGAAGACGCGGGAAACGAGCGTCGACGGGTCCACCGATGCTGCGGGGCCAGAGGATGGGAGCGAGGCGGGCGGGTCGCAGAGTCTTCACGACCGGGAGACGGCTGATGGGGTGGAAGATGTGTACGAGCACAAGAAGTTGGGTTTGGAGAACATCTACGAGCGGGAAAAGGTCGAGGTCGAGAACATCTACGATCCGGAGAGGCTGGGGCTGAAAAACATCTACGAGTGGGAAGAGGAGGGAGCGGACGATGTCTATGGGACTGCCGAGGACGTGTCGATGCACGCCCTGGGGCGTCGTGGGCGGGCCGGCAACGAAGTGGGCCCCAGGTTGCCTGGACCGAGGGACGAGGCACCCGACGATCCGTTCGCGGGCTTCGACCCCACCGATCCGAGGGATGTCTTCGACCTGCGTACGCGAGACCACCGGACAAAGCGGGCGATCCCCGAGGCATGGCCTTACGCGGCGCGACCACCACGTGCGGCGACCGCTGGCGACGGACGCTCCGAGTCCCTGGCACAGCCTCATCTGGCATTTCAGCGCTCCGAGGACGGCGCCGTCGGGCTGCATCGACGCCCTGATGCGCCCGCGGTGTTCGGTGTGTCCGATGTGTCCGCTCGATCCGAGTCTCGGGGTCGCGGCAGCTTGTCATCGGCGTCCGGACCCGCGGAGTACACGGAGCTGCGCTATCAGATGGACAAGATCGTGCCCGGGCCGTTCGGATCGAGGGGCAATGTGGCCAAGCGCGTCGCCGCGTTTCTTCACCAAAATGCGACGGCGCCGAGACTCGCGGCGGGGGATCGGATCGACGACGAGGCCTAGCTGGCTGGCCGCGCGACCGAGCGTGGCGGCGCGCCAGGTCCCAGTCGACGCGGATCCGCGTCGACTGGGACTAGCCCTAAAACAAGCGCTAGGGAGGAGAGGCAATGATCGACTCGATGTGCGCGAGGCGTGCACACAGGGCTGCTTTCGACGATCACTTTGGAGGCAGAGCCGCATCGGCAAAATCCGTCGAAGTGCCCACAATCATGGGTGCTTTCTAATTCTGGACCTGGGTTTTCAGCTTAGAATGCACCCCATTCAAAACCGATCAGTCCCGACGGGCCGGAGAGGGACCTCCGTCGGCTTTGCTCCCAGGGGGGGATTGTGAAGCGATAGCCGAGTGCCAAGGTCATCCGAAAGCGTTCGGTCAGCCGGAGATGGGTGACGGCTTCGGGCTCGATGACCATCACAGTGCCGCTGAGCGTGCAGCCGCGGTCCAGGCCGGTTGCGTCCGCCTGGCCCGCCCCGAACATGCACAAGCCACCGCCGCCGAGCAACGTGCGGCCGCCGACCTCCCAGAACTTCGGGGCGACGTAGCTCATGCCGAGCACAATGCCTCCGTAGCCCAGGTCGATGTTGCGACGTTGACCGGTCCCGTCGTCCACGCGTGTGGACGACAAGGTCAATCCGTAGACCGCGGCGCCGACGGTGGCGCCGATATTGCCGGTGCGAAAGTGGAGGCCACCGCCACCGCCCACGAACATGCCGAAGCTGCCACCGACACCCGCGAAGCGTAGGTGAAGGCCGCCAAATCCGCCCCAACGGGTCGCGTTGCCCCCGAGTAGGTAGGCGGCCTGCTGCTGTTTCGCCGCCTCCGCTCGGAGGTCTTCTTCCTCCGCCGCCTGTTGTTCCGTGCGCTCGAGCTCGGATCTGTGCTTCTCCGCATATTCCTTCTCGACCAAAGCGGCTTCGGCTTTCTCCCTGCGTGCCGCTTGCTGGCTCGTCTCGGGCTCCGGCGCCGGCTTGGGTTCGGCCGGGATCGCGGCGATGGCGTTCCCGGGACCCACCACCGTGATGTTCGCCACGGGAGCTTGTGTGGCGATCGGGGGTTGGGCCTGCGTGGCGACCGGAGCGGCTGTCACGTTCGTCGTGGCGCTGTGGCTCACAACATTCGCGGGTGCCGGCCCTTTTTCTCGTGGCGGCGCGGCCGGAGCGATTGGAGATGGGTCGGGTGGCTCGAGTTCGGATGTGGCAGCCGGGGTGGGAGCCTCTGTGGGTCCAGCGGTTCCGGTGAGTCCAGCGATGGCTGCCAGAACAGGGGACACGAGCTTTGCGACGATGGGCGGCATGAACGGTTCCTCCAGTGCGTGGTCTGGTGTGGGCCCGCGCGTCGTTGAGGTACCACGACCGGCGGAGAATCAGAGAGACCTCTGCAACTTTGCCCGACGCTTGCAGTTTCGGCCGCCGCTTGAGGACGCCGGGCCGCGGGCCGCACGCTGCAGGATCGAGCTCCGGCGCGGTGGAGATCCGGAGCTTTGCCATCGTGCGAGATCCACGGTCGCGTTTTGTCGAAAACTTGGCTTGACGCTGCAGGTCCGGTACCCGGAAGTCTCCCCGCCAGCTCACCCGGTCCTCCGGGGCGGTGGGATGAAAGGCACGTCGGAATGCACCTCGCCAGATCCATGTTCTTTCTCACAGCCTTGGCCCTCGGACTGCTGCAGGCTTGTCGTCCGACCACAAGCCTGCAGCAGTCCGAGGGCGCCTCTACGATGCGTTTCATCGGGGGTTGGGACGGCACGCAGACCCGCGGGAACAGCGTCTTGCTGCTGCGAGAGGACTATCGCGGGACCGTCAGTTCCTCGATCTTCGGGTACGCGGAGAAGGACTATCGCCTCGCCTACGAAGTCGCGGGGGAGGTTAGCGAAGACGGCGAATTCCTCTCGCTCGAGTTGCTCTGCACCGAAGCGAATATGGTGACCCTGTCCTCGGCCGAGGCCGCGGAGGCAGACGAGGGTGCGACGGGAGGGGTGAACGAGGGCGCGGGCCCGATGTCGCAGTGGAATCCCATCGACTGCACCGGCTGGGCACTGAGCTTGTTGTGTACGCTGGCGGGGGATTGCGAAAGTGGTGGCGGCTGCAACATGGTATGCGACATCACCCAGTTCGGTGAGGCGTACGCCCTTTCGGGCGCGCAGCTCAAGGATGTCGAGGCTGAATTCGATTTTTGGGAACGGGTGTGAGCGCGCTCCGCCCTTTGTGGTCCTTGCCGCTCTAGGACCTACGTCGTCGCAATCCGAGTAGGATGAGGGCGGCGATGCACAGGCCGTTGAACAACTCCCCCGTGCGGGCGTACAGCGTGCGGTAGGCCGGGTCGATCATGGGTACTTTCGCGAGGAAACCCTCCGCGCCTTGCCATCCGTCGGCGTCCGCGTCCGTCACCTCGGTGCGATGGATCACCCGTCCTACCGGATCGACGTAGGCGCTGGCGCCAGCGTTGACGGAGCGGACCACAGCGCGACGTTGCTCGATGGCGCGGAAGATACCCAGACCGAGGTGCTCGCCCTGTTCGCGGGTTTTGCCGAACCACGAATCGTTGGTCAGGTTGACGAACGCGTGGATACCCTCGTTGGCGGTGGCGCGGGCGAAACGCGGCAAGATATCCTCGTAGCAGATCAACGCCCCGAAACGTAGACCTTCGACACCGAGCACCACCGGCCCGTCGCCGGGGTTGAGATACGAGGCGTGGGGCATCACCTTGAGGTACCATTTCGGATCGACCAAGGGCACCGATTCACCGAACATCAAAGGATAGTTCTTGTCGTATCTGTCGCCCAGGCTACCGTCGGAGTGGAACACCCAGGCGCTATTCCATGGATACGGATTTTCGTGCGAGCGATCGTGGGTGACCACACCGGCGATCAGAGGCACGGTGAAACCGCGTCGAACCCGACGCGGATGGGTCAGCGGTAGGTCTTCAGTGCTGTCGCGCCAGAACTCTGCGTAGGGATATGCCGTCTCTCCCCATAGCAGCAGTTGAGCGCCCTGCGACTCGAGCTGCGTCGAGATGTGCTGGAGATCTGCGAGAAGCTTGGGCTTGAGGCGGCGCCGCCCGTAGGTGCGGATGCCGAAGTTGCCCTGGACCACACCGATCTTGATCTGCCGACTTTCCTCGGCTATCGCATCGACTTGCGCGATGCGGATCGCTCCGTAGAGTGGAACACCGAGGCACCAGGCAGCGGCGGCGACGGCTGCAGGTTTGCTCCACCGCCGGTGGGTGAACCATTCGCGCAAAAGGACGTAAAAAGCGGCGTTGATGGCGAGCATCGTGAAACTGACGGTCGTCACGCCGCCGAGCTCTGCGTGCTGAATCCAAAGCGGCTGCCAGCACCAAAGCAGCGGTAGATAGGTAGGAAAAATATTCGGCAGAAGGGCCTCGACCGCCGTCCATGCCAGCGGCGCGCTCCAGAGCAACGAGACTCGTGCCCGCCGCTTTGCCAGCCAGGCGATGATCAAGGCCGAAAAGGCCCACTGGGAGCCTTGCCAGGAGGCGAATAGGAAGTGGACGCCGAGCGAAGGGGCCAGGGGCATGCCGCCAAATCTGACCAACAGCTCCGTCATCCAATAGAAACCGACAAATACGGCGACGATGCCCGCACCCAGCCCGTAAAAAAAAGCTCGGCGTGGGGATTGGCCGTCGATCGCCCAAAACCACGGAATCCAGCCGACGAAGCCGAGCCACCACAGATCGGTGTCGGGCACGCCGAGCCACATCGCGCAGCCGCAGATCGCGGCGGCAGTCCATCGAAGCGCACGGTCGGTTCGGCTGGGCTGGGCTGGGCTGGTGAGGGGGCTCGGCATGTGTGTGAGCTTTGAGCGTTGGGGGCACGCGCCAACCCCCAGCTACTCGGTGGCCTTCCCGGGTAGGGGTCGATGCGTGATGAACAACTCCTCGAGTTGGGGATCGTCGGCGGGGGTAGGGCAGCCCGTCATCATGTCTTGCCCGCGTTGCGTTTTGGGAAACGCGATCACATCGCGCAAGCTGTGGGCACCGCACATCAGCATGACGAGGCGATCAAGCCCGAGCGCGATGCCCCCGTGGGGAGGCGGCCCGTAACGAAACGCTTCTAGCAGGAAACCGAACTTGGCATGCGCCTCCTCTTCCGAAAGGCCCAAGGCGGAGAACACTTTGGCTTGCACGTCGGGGCGGTGGATACGTATCGACCCTCCACCGATCTCGTTGCCGTTGAGCACCAGATCGTAGGCTTGAGCTATCACTTTGGCAGGGTCGCTCTTCATCAGCGGGATATGTTCTTCGCGGGGCATCGTGAACGGATGGTGCGACGACACCCACTGGCCCTTCTCACTGCGCTCGAAGAGCGGGAAATCCGTCACCCACAAGAATTTCCACGGCTCTCTTCCGTCCAGCAACCCGAGACTGTCGCGCAGCTCGAGGCGCAGGGCGCCGAGGGTCGCGTGGGTGGTGCCGAAGTCGTCGGCGACGAACAGCAGTACAGCGCCCGGTTTCGCTCCCATGCGCTCGTTGATCGCAGCCATGGTTGGGGCGCTCAGGTTCTTGGCGAAGGGGGCTTGCCAGACGCCGCCGTCTTGTTGTACGCGTGCCCACGCGAGACCTTTCGCACCACCGTGTTCACGTTTTTTGACGAATTCGGTGAGCTTGTCGAGGCGGCCGCGGGTGATGGGGGCTGCGAGCTCCGCGGGGACGCAGATGCCCTTGACATACTCACCGTTCTCGAAGACGCGGAAGCCACAACTTCGGGTGAGATCGGTCAGGTTGGTGAGCTCAAGGCCGAAGCGAAGATCGGGCTTATCATTGCCGTAGCGGTTCATCGCTTCGTGCCACGTCATGCGCGGGAAGGGCTCGTTGAGATCGGTACCGAGCACATCGCGCCACAGCCTCCGCATCAGCGACTCGATGGGGTCGAATACCCGGTCGGGGGTGGCGAAGCTGATCTCCACGTCGATTTGGGTGAATTCAGGTTGCCGGTCGTGCCGGAGGTCTTCGTCGCGGAAGCAGCGGGTGATCTGGAAGTAACGGTCGAAGCCCGACACCATGAACAGCTGTTTGAAGATCTGTGGAGACTCGGCGAGCGCATAAAAGGAACCGGGGGAGAGGCGGCTAGGCACCAGAAAATTGCGCGCTCCCCCCGGCGTGTACTTGACCATAAACGGCGTCTCGATCTCGAGGAAGTCGAGCTCGGACAAGTGCGCCCGCGTGAGGGTGCTGGTCTTGGCGCGCAGAGCGAAATTTCGCTGCATGGACGGACGACGCAGGTCGAGATAGCGGTGCCGCAAACGGTGGGACTCGTTGGTGTCGAGGCGGTCGTCGTCCGCCACATTGATAGGTGGTGTGGCCGACTCCGAGAACAGCTCGAGTTCATGCACCTCGACTTCGACGGCGCCCGTGGGCAGATTGGAGTTGGCGTTTCCCTCGCGGGAAATCACGTTGCCTCGCACACCGACGCAAAACTCGGATCGCAGGGTATGGGCCGGTTTGTGGGCGGCTGCGCTGATGTCGGGGCCGAACACCACCTGCGTCAACCCGTAACGATCACGCAGATCGATGAAGATACGCCCACCGTGATCGCGGCGGAAATTCACCCAGCCGAACAAGACCACTTGCTGCCCCATATGGGAGTCGCGGAGTTCTCCGCAGGTATGGGTTCGACCTTGTTCGAGCAGGGAAGGCATGTCGCCGAGAACATAGTCAAAAGTGGCACGCATGGCACCCCCCGTGGCGAGGTCGGGACGGATCACGGCGTGCCCATCGGCGACGGGATGTCGCATGTCGCGCGCTGTGCGTCGTCGCCCTCCCCACGGCCTGCACGGCCTGCACGGCCTGCACGACCCCTGCACGGCCTGCACCGTCTACACAACAGAGAGCCTGCGTGGGGCGGCGGGGAGGCCAGGTGTTCTCCGTGCCCTGGCGAAAGGGGGTACCGCCTTCGCGCTGGAACCCTATACTGCTTGCTGCATCAGCTATGGGCTTCAGATTCATACATTGCTCGGACATTCACCTGCTGGATCTGCAGGGTACGCGGGCTTGGCGCTTCCTCAACAAGCGCCTCACGGGTGCGGTCAACTTGGCGTTGAAACGACGCAAACGCCACGATGCGGCGTTGTTCGACAGGCTCCTCGACACGGCGGCGCAACTCGAGGCCGACCGGATCGTCGTCACCGGCGACGTGACCAATCTGGCGCTGGAGAGCGAGTTTGAGTGCGTGCGACGTCGTTTTGCCGCCTCCCGTGTTCCGATCACCGCGATTCCGGGGAACCACGACGCCTATACTGCCGGTGCGGCCAGGGAACGGCGCTTTTGTCGGTACCTCGCTGCGCACATGGACGGCGAGCGCGACGGGGAGGCCGACTTCCCTTTCGTCCAACGGCACGGAAATACGGCCCTCATCGGCTTGTCGTCCGCGGTGCCGAGCCTGCCGTTGTACGCCGTGGGGCGGATCGGTACAGATCAGCTCGCGCGGCTCGACGGCATGCTGTGCCGCCTGCGTGAAGAGGGGCTCGTTCGGATTGTGCTGGTGCATCACCCCGTGGTCCAAGGCGTGTCGAAAAAACGACACAATCTGGTGGATCTGGAAGCGTTTCAAGCCGTTGTCGCGCGCCGAGGTGCGGAGCTGGTGCTCCATGGGCACGAGCACCGAAAACTACACGGGAGCCTTTCGGGTCCGGAGGCCGACGTGATGGTGCATGGCATAAGCTCGGGCACGAGCGTGGTGGATCACCCGGGAAAACGGGCCGCGTTCTCGCTGTACGACGTCGAAGGCGAGCGAATCGGCAGGCGACTGTTCGTGTGGCAAGGCGAGCGCTTCGTCGAGCGTGCGGCTTGACAACGGCTGCGGTCATCGGCGCGGCCGCGACACCAGGCCTGGGTGGATGCGGGGTGGCTCACATTGGTACCCGGCGGAGGTAAAGACGGGCGGCGCGTGGCCGAGGTGCATCATACAGCGAGCAGCGTCACGGGTGAGTCCCGATCGACCACGGAGAGCCAGATGAAGATCCTCATTATCGACGACAGCAAGGTGATGCGCGCCATCGTGAAGCGGACCCTCCGCCAAGCCGGATTCGGCGGGCACGAGACCCATGAAGCAGCCAACGGCACGGAAGGGCTTGAGGCGATAGGGACCTTCGTGCCAGATCTCGTCCTCTGCGACTGGAATATGCCGCAAATGAACGGAATCGAGCTGCTCAAGGCCTTGCGTGGCAAAGGTGACGAAACGCCATTCGGGTTCGTAACTTCGGAGGGTACGCCGGAGATGAAACAAGGAGCGTTCGACGCTGGCGCGAAGTTCTTGATCGTGAAGCCATTCACTGCCGACGACTTCGAGCAACAACTCGGGGTCTTTCTGGCCGCAGCATAGGCTCCCCCGGGTCGTACGCGATGCTTTGCGCACAACTGGTCACAGCGGCGGTCATCGAAGGTCTCGGAGAGTCGATCGAAACGTTGGGCTACGATGGGCTGGAGGTGAAGGGCCCGATCGAGTCGCTCCCCGAGGAGGTAGTCGGCGGCTACATCAGTCTGGCCGGCGACACCTATTGCGTGCAGCTCGGCGTAATCTCCTCGCTCGCGGGGTGCCAGAGGCTTGCGGCGGTGATGCTCGGGCTCGAGCCCGGAGATGACCCGTTGCCGGACTCCGATCTGGGCGATGCGATCGGCGAATTGTCCAATATCTTCGCAGGTACGGTCAAAACGCGGCTCCACGAGGCGGGGGTCAGCGTACAGCTCGGGCTGCCGATGTTTTGCGCGGGTCATGTTGAGGTGAGCCAGGACGACCGGCATCAGTTCACCGCGATCCAAATCGGAGATGTCGAGGCGATTGCCGTGGTGTATCTGCACAACACCACCACGGCCTAGGCTATCGCCTCGCTGTGGCAGATGGGATCAGCGGATCAGCTATCCCCGCCCGACTGCCTCGCGGATGTTGAGCTGCGGAGGGACACGATGCCGGTGGTCGCAAGGTGGACGCGGTACAGATTGACGCTTGTCGCCACCAGGGAGATACACAGCAGTGCCTGCGCGGCTACACGCGGTCCGCAGCGACGTCGCCTGGCAGAGTTTCGTAGCGAGCCCAGCGCTTCGAGGCCGTAGCGGAGGCCGAGTCCCCAAAGCACGGTGCAGCCCACAAGGCGGCGTGCGCCGTAGGCATCGCCCGCGTTTGGATCGATGGTTGTGGCGCAGAGCAGCGTGTTCGCGGTGAGGACCGCGAGGGCGGCCCAGGCCTGCGCGGCGTGCCTGGGGGATCGGGTGGCCCATACCAGTCCGGCCAGCGCGAGGCCGGCGACCGGCGTGTAGGTCAGTAGACCATGTTCTCCCGCGAGTACGGCCAGAAGATCGCCGGCGTAGTTGTGGAAATTGAAGAACGAGCTCGTCCACCGGATGGAACCGTGGCGTGAACCAGGATGGGCGATGGCCAGGTAGACTTGCGGGGCGATGCCAAGCAACCCCAGACCGGCCACCCCGACGCAGCGTAGGACGGGAGCTCGTAGCGAGGCGAGCGAGGCCGGGCGGCAGTCCGCACGCCGCCCGCCGGCCGACGGACTTGCGCTCGTGTCGTGCCAAACGTGCGGCCAAAGCCAAAACAGCCAAAGCGCGTTCTGTAGTCGGAACAACACGCTGACGGCCAGCAAGATCCCGAGTATGGGCCAGCCTCGTCTCGAGAGTGTGGCCCACACGATCCACGCACCGATGACCGCATCCGGTGCATGGGCGTAGCCTGTGCGGGCGATGGCGTAGTAGGGCAAGCTGAGGCCGAGAGTCGTGACTCCAGCGAGCGCAGCGACGACGAGATCGTGCCGATCCCCGGTGGCGGTGGCGGTGGCGGTGGCGGTGGCGGTGGC
>JAZGFE010000295.1:0-22415 GCA_036479215.1 Nannocystaceae bacterium
ACGTTGCGGATGACGATGATGACGATGATGACGATGATGACGATGATGACGATGATGACGATGATGACGATGATGACGATGATGACGATGATGACGATGATGACGATGATGACGATGATGACGATGATGACGAAGAAGATGACGAAGAAGATGACGATGATGACGATGATGACGATGATGACGATGATGATGATGATGAAGGTGATGATGAAGGTGATGATGAAGGTGATGACGACGATGAAGGTGATGATGACGGTGACGATGACGATGCTGGCGATGGCGATGCTGACGACGACGACGACGGCGGTGGTGGTGGTGGTGGTGGTGGGAACGACGGCGTTGGTGGTGGAATCTGGGGTGGAGGTGATTGTCAGGACGATATCGTGTCGACAGGAATCGCCACCGGACAGGTGGTCCCGGACTTTACTGCGGTCGATCAAAACGGCGACGACTTCCGCCTATATAGCCAGTGTCATCGCGGGATCATGTTCGAAGTGTCGGCAGATTGGTGATCAACTTGCGCCTCTGTTGCTCCAGAGTTCGAGCAATTGTACCAGCAGCACAAGGACCAAGGATTCATCGTTCTCACTCTGATGGATTCGGGTACGGCGAAAGCCTGGGTCGACGCACATCCGCTGACACACCCCGTTGTAGAGGTTACAACCGCCGTGTCAGGCATGTATTGGAGTCCGTTGTCATCGTATCCGTCGATCAAGACGATAAAGCCGGGGCTTGTCGTCGAGGCCGAAGATATGTGGCCGATCGATGGCAGCAAGATTCCAGACATCTTGCCCTAACGTCGGATCTCAACGTCCGACGCGAACCCGTCCACTGGGCGCTCCAGTGGGCGGTTGCAGGACCGCTGGCGACGGACCGTCGTCGTTCGCTACGTCGCGACCCACAGTCACACCGTGTTGACAACATAGGGGGCTGGAAAGCTATCCCGAGACTCTAGGCGGTTCTGGACGATGGCCGGCCGGGGATGGCGCCCATGGGGGCTTGCAGGTACCATCGGTCTTGTGATGTGTCTCGGCTCTGCCCAAGGTTGTGCTCCCCTGCGTTTGATCGCAGGGGCATCGCTGTCCGCTGTTGCCTGCTTCAACCCGACCGTGGGCATCGACGCGGTCGGATCTTCGAGCGGCACACAAGCGTGTCTCGCGGCGTACGAAGACTGCCCGTGCGCGGCAGGTGGTATTTGCCTTTCGGGACTTGCGTGCGTCGACAACGTTTGCGTTTCCGACGATGGAGATGGAGATGGAGATGGAGATGGAGATGGAGATGGAGATGGAGATGACAACCGTCCCCCGATCAATGCGCTGACGGTCGAGGAGCGAGGCCCGTCGGCGATCGTGACGGGTAGTGTGGTGGATCCCGACGGAAACTTGGCGATGCTCACCATCATTTGGGGCGACGGCAACTCATCGATTCTGGATGCCGGTTTTGACAGCATCGAGGAAATTCACGAGTATGTCACGTCGGGCGTGTACGAGGTTACGACAACATTCGAGGACACATAAGGCTTGAGGGACATCGACACGAGTATCGTCGAGGCCTCCTGGTTTCCGACGGACCATCTGACCCACGAGAACTTCGATAATCCTTCGGACTATCTCCAGTGTGAGCTCAGCGATGACTGGGGGACCGAGGCGATCACCGATCGGCATGGCGATCTCCTTCGCGTGTGTTTCGTGCCGCAAAACCACGGAGAGGAGCAGTGGGTTACCCTCGACGTGCCCACGCTGGGGTCGCAGTCCACGATCGCGGCGTGGATCCTCGCGTCCAACCTCAACAGCAGCCAGCTGGTGGGCCCCGGCGCCTCCCCGGCCATCGTCGTCGAGGATGAGAGGGTCGGGTTCAGTCTCAAGGAAGGCGAGACGCGACATACGATCGTCGAGTTGGCCCACGACGAACCGAACGAGTGGGCGTTCTACGTGGGAACGATCTCTCATGATGGGCAAGATACGACGATCCGCTTCTATAAGAATTTCGATGGAAGTACGGGGTTGGTGGGAGACAAGAGGATCGCCGACTGGAGCTTCGATGGCCAGCCGTGCCCCTTCCTTGTCAGCGGTGGCGAGGGCGGTACGGGCCCGTGCGACGCTTTTCCGTGGAAGGCCGCCCAGAAGGCGTCGTTCGACGACATTCGCGTCTATGACCGTGCCCTGTCGGAGCCGGAGATAGCCGAGCTCTTCGACGAATAGCCATGGGTTGCGACGCGAGATCACACCAGCCGAGCCGACTTCGGAGAGCAGGTCCACTCGCGCTGGCGTCGTCTCCGGCCACCGCGTGGCGGGGATGTTGCGGTGGAGCGAGACGGGCCAGGTCGCGTGGAGTGGCACGACGGCGTTGGCCGGCTATGCTCTCGCCGTACCATGACCGACCTTAGGATTGGCCCCGCCCTCACGCTACCCAGTGCCACGATGCGTTGGACAGCGGTACGGGCGTCGGGACCGGGCGGGCAAAACGTGAACTGTGTGGCCACGAAGGTGGACTTACGTTTCGATCTCGAGGCCTGTGGGGCGCTCCCAGCCTACGCGAAAGCGAGGCTGCGTCACATTGTCCGAGGCCGCCTGGACGGACAGGGCAGGGTCGTGATCACCAGTTGTGCCACTCGCAACCGCGACCGGAATCTTCAGGATGCGCGCATGAAGCTCGCTGCGCTGGTTCGCGTTGCGCTACAGCGCCCCAAACCGCGCCGCCCTACCAAGCCGTCACGCGGATCGGTGCGGCGGCGGCTTGTCGCCAAGCGTCGGCGTGGTGAAGCGAAGCGCGCTCGAGGTACCGTGTCCACGGACGATTGAGCGCTTCTGGGAGCGGGATTGGGTCTTCCTCCGCGTCCAGTGCCGTAGACGACTGCACAGGCTCGGCGGCCCCTTCTCCCGCGCGTCTTCTCGATCGCACCTGCGTCGTGGGCTAGACTATCGTTCTCATGTTCGTCACCGTACTACTCGCCGCCGCTTTGCAGGCACCAGGCCTCGCTGGGGATGGGGATGGGCGTGGTCTAGAGAGTGGGACAGGAGCGTATCACCCCGCCGGTGTTCGGCCTTGCGAGTTGCGCGGACGTGTCCTGTTCGTAACAGCCTTCGAAGACTATCGCATCCAGCTTGTGGACAGTCTTCCCGATGCGCGGGTGCAGTATGTTGACGCCCTTCCGAACAGGTGGGGTCAGTGGCAGGTCGTCGCGTCGTTCCCCGATTTTACCGTCCGCGTGGTGGACTCATTTCCTGATTTCAAGGTTCGTCTTGTCGACGTATTTCCCGGATGTCCGGGCGGAGTCCACCAGAGTCACGCCCGGCGCTGGTCGGATTTTCTTCCCTGTCCCCCCCGCACGTAGCGGCTCCCTGTAGCGGACATCCACGTTGCCAGCTGCATCGCGCCGATCATGATCAAGCTCTTCTACGCCGTTGTATCGGCCAGGGCTATGTTCTGGGACAGAGGAACGTGAGTTCCAGTAGCTAAGGGATCACTGTGCGCCTCGGAGTTGCGGTTCCATCGGGCGGATATACTGTTGTATATATATAAAGTCGCTTTTAGTTAGTAGACGGGTGCGCGCGACCGGCTAGCGCCGGAAGGGGCGACCCACCCGCGAGAAGCGTGGCCACGGCTCCGTAGCGCCCTTGTGCGAGGCGCCTGAGGATATCGGGAGCATCGAAAGATGG
The DNA here is from genome assembly GCA_036479215.1 of Nannocystaceae bacterium. Taxonomy (GTDB): domain Bacteria; phylum Myxococcota_A; class Polyangia; order Nannocystales; family Nannocystaceae; genus FL481. The sequence goes on from JAZGFE010000295.1 coordinate 3,660, forward strand.
AACCGAGGGGGAAGACGAAGACGAAGACGAAGACGAAGTTACCGTGAGGTGGCTGGGGAGTTCAGATTCTCGCGGTCGATCGAACGCGTGCTCACCCAGCTCGACATCGCGTTGGATGGAGGTCGCCTCAAGGGAGAGTTCGGGGCTGGTGTGGCGCAATACGATTCCGGCGGATTCCCATAGGCACATACTGCGGCCCGTCGAACGGATGACCGTGCAGTCGGTATCCAGCACCCGATCGTTCTCTCCTGGGCTTTCTCGCCGTCCGGTCTCAAGGTCCGCGTGCCATCGGCGTAGCGTGGCCGTGACGCGTCCTTGAGCGTTGGGGCCCAATTGCAAGTAGGCGAGGGCCAGGTCGCCCCACGGCGCCGCTTGTCGGAGGCCGGGGCGACCCTCCCGCCCCGACCAGACCATTTCCGGCGTGCGGATATTCGCGCTGCGGACCTCGACGGTATGGCCGGGCGCATCGATTTGCGGCGCATCGCGTGGCTGGTCGTTTGGGGGAATCAGTTCCTCGTCGGACGACGGTGCCAATCGCACGACCCAGTTTTCTCGGCGATAGCCACCGCGACGCGCGAGCAACTCCATGGTGCCCGAGAGCCCCGCGGGCCCCGAAACGCGATACACGACGATCAGTGTATCGGCTGGAAGCGGTGCGAGTTCGGATAAGAAACCTTCCCGGGTCGTCGGTGCGGCTCGAGCGGGTGACGGTGCCGCCGTGGCGTCTTGTTCTGCAGTTTCTGCTCGCTCGAGCGTGCACGCGACGGGGTAAAGCAACAGAAGGTAGGGGGTGGCGCGGAGGGTGAGAATCGCCGTGCGCATCATGTTTCGCCTCTCCGAATCTGTAGCAGTTTGATCTTGCGATGGAGGTGGGAACGCTCGAGTCCCAGGACTTGCGCCGTGCGGGATACGTTCCAATTGTTCGCGCGCAGTTGCTCATTGATATAGAGGCGTTCCATCGCCTCGCGGACCACCTTCAGAGGCGCGCGACCTTTGCCCTGAAGAAGCTCCATCAACCGTTGCGCCTCGAGGCGATGTCCCGGGCCGGAGTTCGCGCCCGCGTCGAGCACTTCCTCGGGCACGTCAGCCAGCGTGAGATCTCCGTCCGAGAGCACCACCATCCGCTCCACAATGTTGCGAAGTTCGCGCACGTTGCCGGGCCACGGATGGAGAGTCAGGGCATCGAGGGCGGCCGGTTCGATGGTGCGCAAAGCAAACCCGTTGCTGCGGCACGTGTGTGCGATGAAATGGCCCACGAGTGGCGCGATATCGGCGGGGCGGCTGCGCAGCGGTGGGACTTCCAGCGGAATGACGTTGAGGCGAAAGAACAGATCTTCTCGAAAGGCTCCGTTTTTGACCTGTTCGACCAGGTTGTGGTGAGTTGAAGCCAGCACGCGGACATCGACTTTGACAGGGTTTTCGCCGCCGACTCGCATCATCTCCCCATCTTCGAGTACACGCAAAACTTTGGCTTGTGCGCCCAGGTCCATATCGCCGATTTCGTCGAGCAAAATGGTCCCGCGGTCGGCCATCTCGAATAGGCCTGGTTTGCGGTGCTCGGCACCGGTAAAGGCACCGCGTTCGTGGCCAAAAAGTTCGCTCTCGATGAGCTCGCGCGGGATCGCGGCGCAGTTGACCTTCACGAAGGGGCGCGTGGAGCGTTCGCTCGCGGCGTGCACCGTTCTCGCTATGAGTTCTTTGCCGCTGCCGCTCTCGCCCGTGATCAGCACCCGAGCTGTGGTGCGGCCGACTTTCTTGGCGCGGGCTAGCAAGGCGCACATGGTGTCACTCGTGGCGGTGACCTCCCCATAGACCTCCCCGCGGAGTTCTTGCAACTGCCGCTCGGTCTCCGACACGCGCAACGCGTTGCGAACGCCTACCACGATGCGTTCGCGCGAGAGTGGCTTTTCGAAGAAGTCGAACGCGCCGAGGCGCGTCGCGTGCACGGCGTCGGACATCGAGGCGTGGCCGCTAATGAGGATCACCGGTAGTTTGGGGTCCCCAGCTTCGGCCGCGAGGCGACGCAGTAGTTCAATACCGGAGATGCCGGGCAGTCGGACGTCGACGACGAGCACGTCGATATCGTTTCGGCTGGGGCCCGCGAGCATGGCCAGGGCCTCTTCGGCCGTGGCCGCCTCGCGCACGGCGGCGCCTTCTCCTTCGAGCACCATCCGCAGTGTGCGTCGAATATTGCGTTCGTCGTCGACGATGAGAATCGTGCCGCTGAGGTCCGCGCTCGCGTCGCGACGCGGGCGCGGCGTGGGATTGTGGACGGCGCAAGGCCGTCGGTCGTCACCGTGACTAGGAGAGGGCCCGTTGCTCACGGATCACCTGGGCCGCCTCGGTTAGAGAGAGGCGGGTTTGTTTGCCCGATGCGAGGTGTTTGAGGGTGATCTCGCCGTCTGCTAGCTCTTGCGTGCCGAGAATGCCGGCGTAGCGGGCGGAGACCGCCGGGTTGGCCGCGTACTGGAGTTGCTTTTTGAGTTTCGCTGGTTCGGGGAAGGTCTCCACGCGTACGCCTTCGCCCCGTAGCTCATTGGCTACCCGCAGCATGTCGGTGCCGGGGATTCCCATCCAGCACAGGACAAGGTCCGGACCGACTTGAAGGTCGGGGAACATCGTGCGTTCCGTCATCACGGTCAAGATGCGCTCGAGCCCGAGGGAGAAACCGACCGCCGCGACCTCGCGCTTCCCAAACATCCCCACGAGCTGGTCGTAGCGTCCACCGCCGCCGAGGCTGCCTGCGAGATCGGGCACGACGATTTCGAAGATGGGACCTGTGTAGTAGCCGAGGCCACGCGCGAGCCTTGCTTCCACTTTGAGCGCCGACGAGGCGGCCGTCTGTGCGCACAGTTGACAGAGTTCCCCCAACTCGGTGATCGCCTTGCGCCCCTGTGCGCTGTCGATCTGTTGCGCGAGATAGTCGAGGCGTGCCTCATTCGAAGCGTCGGGCTGGTCACAGATCAGATCCAGAAGGCGGCGCGCCGGATCGGCCGAAATTCCGCGCTTGCCGAGTTCCTGCTCCACGCCCTCCCGACCTATCTTGTCGAATTTGTCCACGGCGATGAGAGCCGAGCCCTCCGCGGCGTCGTTGATGCCCGCGGCGCGAATCATCTCTCGGAGAAGTTGGCGGTGATTGAGTAAGAGAGAAAAGTCTTTGAACCCCAGTTCATGGAGGACCATGGTGACGGCGGTGATCACCTCCGCGTCGGCAACGAGAGAGGTCGTGCCCGTGATGTCCACGTCGCATTGGTAGAATTCTCGAAAACGCCCCCTTCCCGGTCGATCTGCCCGCCAGACTGGTTGAATCTGAAAGCGCTTGAAATAGCGTGGGAGCTCGCCGTGCTGCGCGATGACTCGGGCCAAGGGTACCGTAAGATCGTATCTTAGCCCCTCCGTGGCCAGTTCGTCTCGAGTGGGCGAACGCTGCTGCGACGCCGCTTCGTCGAGGGCGCGCGTCAGGGAGTCTCGTCTTCGCAGCAGCCGATATAGCAGTTGGTCTCCTTCTTCACCGTATTTTCCCACGAGCGTGCTGAGGTTTTCGATGCTGGGCGTCTCGAGCTCAACAAAACCGTAGCGGCGGTAGACAGTCCGGATCGTGTCGATAACGTGGGCACGACGCGCCAGGTCAGCGGGCAGGAAGTCTCGCATTCCACCGGGGGGCTTGGTGCTGATCCGAGGGCGGGATGCTGATGCCGTTTGACCGGTGTCCTTCATGCGGGGTGCCTCGGCTCCGTGGCCTCCGTGGTGGGGCGTGCGTCGACAGCCTCGAGGTGGATCGTGACCGGGTGGCCGTCGATCTGATCGACGAGGCTGTGGGCGAGCGCTCGCGGTCCAAGTGCACCGGGGGGCAGCGTCTCCTCGGCGAGGGTCTCCTGGCCGATGAACGCGACGAGGGCCGGGCGAGCGAAGACCTCCGCTAGGCCCGCGTCGCACTCGAAAGCCAGCAAAATCCTTTGGCTGACATCGAGCTGGGCCTGTTTTCGCAAGTTTTGGGTGCGGGTCACCAACTCGCGCGCGAACCCTTCCGCTCGCAGCTCGTCGTCGACTTGGGTATCCAGCACGACGGTCATTGCGTCGACACTCTCCACCACACGTCCAGGGAGGGGTGCACGGTGGAAAATGAGGTCTTCTTCGGTCAGGGTCTCGCCCTCGACTTCTACGGAACCACCCGCGAGCAGCTTCTTGATAGCCGAGTCGTCTAGGGATCCGACAGCGGTCGCCACCTTCTTCATCTTCTTGCCGAGGCGCCGACCGAGGCGTTTGAAGTTGGCCTTGGCAGTAACTCGGACCAGTTCGCTGTCGTCCTCGACGACCTCAATGGCCTTGACGTTGAGTTCTGCGGCGAGGTCGGCTCTAAATTGAGAGATGGCCGCGCGTATCTCCGGGTCCCCGCTTGCTACCGTCAGTGCCGGGAGGGGGCGGCGTACCCCGAGTGATTCCTGCTCGCGCAGTGCCAGGCCCAGGGCCACCGCTTGGCGTACCCGCACTACGCGACGTTCAAGTTCGTCGTCGCGCAGTGTGGGATCGGCGGACGGATAGTCGTGCAAGTGAACGGAGGAAGGGAGGCGAGACGGGTCGAGGTCGACGACGAGTCGTTGGTACAAGTACTCCGAAAAAAACGGCAAAACGGGTGCGATCGCCCGAACCGAGAGCACCAAAACGTGGTGCAGCGTGGCGTAGGCGTGGCGCTTGTCTTGGTCGGCGGCATCGCCTTCGCCGGTACTTCTCCAGTATCTTCGTCGGCCGCGGCGGATATACCAGTTGTTAAGATCGTCGCAGATTCGCAAGAATGCCGGTACCAACTTCGAGAGGGCGTAGCGCTCGTACTCAGCCCGCATCTCGGCAATGAAGTGGTGCACACGCGAAAGGAGCCACCGGTCGAGGTCGCAGGAGGGCTTGGGTGCCACCTCCAAAAAACCTGGGTCGGGCGTCCAGCCGTCTGCGCGCGCGTAGGTTACGAGGAAGTTGTAGGCGTTCCATAGGGGCAAGATCGCTATGCGGACAGTGTCGCGCACGGCCTCACCGCTGGTGTCGTGGGCGTGTTTTCCGAAGCGCATGGGCTCGGCCCGCACAACGGGGCTGTTGATCAAGTACGCACGCAGCGCATCGGCGCCGTAGGTATCGATGACCATCATGGGGTCGGGATAGTTCTTGAGGCGCTTGGACATCTTCTTGCCGTCGGCAGCGAGGATGAGACCGTTGACGATGACATTGCGAAATGCGGGGCGCTGGAACAGTGCGGTGGAAATCACGTGCAATGTATAGAACCAACCCCGGGTCTGATCGAGGCCCTCCGCGATGAAGTCCGCGGGCAGGTTGTCCTCCACATATGCTTTGCGATCGGTGTCGAAGGGATAGTGGTTCTGGGCGTAGGGCATCGATCCGGACTCGAACCAGCAGTCGAAGACTTCGGGTATGCGTCGCATCGTCCCCCCCTTTGTCTTCGCGGATGGGAAACTGATCTCGTCGATGTTTTCGCGGTGAAGATCCGAGATGGATCCCGATGTGAGGCCTGCGAGTCGCTCGAGCTCGGCAACGGAGCCCACACAGATGACGTCGGAGGGATCCTTGTCGCAGCGCCAGATGGGCAGCGGCGTACCCCAATAGCGACTCCTGCTGAGGTTCCAATCACGGGCGCCGGCGAGCCAGTTTCCAAAGCGCCCCGTGCCCACGTGTTCCGGTACCCAGCGGATCTTTTTATTGTTGGCAACCAACTCGTCTCGCAGTTGCTCGACGCGCATGAACCAAGTCGAGATGGCCATATAGAGCAGCGGCTCATCGGTGCGGTAACAGTGGGGATAGGCGTGGACGATGGTATCGTGGTCGACGAGCTTACCTTCAGTTTTGAGTTTCTCGACGATACCCTTGTCGGCGGACTTTGCATGTTGTCCGGCGAAATCAGAAACACGATCGTCGAAAACGCCATTGAGGTCCAGGGGGTTGACCAGCGGAAGGTTCTCGCGTTTGGCTACCTGGTAATCCTCTTCTCCGAACGCGGGTGCTTGGTGCACGATCCCCGTGCCGCTTTCGGTGGTGACGTAGTCAGCGGCGACAACCCGAAAGGCGCGAGTGTTGCCGTCTTGCGCGGTGGTGTAGCGCTGGAAGTAGGAAAATAGGGGCACGTAGGTGCGGCCGACCAAATCGCGGCCCCGAACGCGGGCGAGCTCCTCGGTTTCGGATACGCGCTCTCGTTCTTGATAGCGTTTTAGACAGCTTGGTTCTAGGTAGGCGATCTCTCCCGTGCTTCGCACACGTACTTTGACATATGTCACATTCGGGTGCACAGCGAGCGCCAGATTGCTGGGTAGCGTCCAGGGAGTTGTTGTCCATGCCCACAAGAACGCGTCTTCGTCGTCAAGTTTGAAACGTACCGTGACACTCGGATCTTGACGGCGCTTGTGCCCTTCTTTGCGGGTGACAGGATCACGCTCTTGGGGCCCTTGTGCCACCTCGAAGTTGGAGAGTGGGGTGCCGAGGGCGGGGGATACTGGTTGCACCCGGTACCCCTCGTAGACGAGTCCCTTGTCCCAAAGCTGCCGAAACACCCACCACACGCTCTCCATGAACGGCGCATCCATGGTCTTGTAGTCGTTCTCGAAATCCACCCAGCGACCCATGCGCCGCACGATGGTTCGCCACTCGTCGGTATACCGCAGCACGCCAGCGCGGCACCTCGCGTTGAAGGTCGCCACACCCAGTGCTTCGATCTCGGCTCGGCCGGAGACACCGAGCTCCCGTTCGACCAGGCTTTCAATCGGGAGTCCGTGGCAGTCCCAGCCGAACCTGCGTTCCACGAATTTGCCTCGCATGGAAAAATAGCGCGGCACGATGTCCTTGATGGTCCCAGTCAACAGATGGCCGTAGTGCGGGAGCCCCGTGGCGAAGGGGGGACCGTCGTAGAACACGTACGCCGGCTTTTCGGCGCTTGCTTCCCGTAAGCTCCGGGTCTCCACTTCGTTGTCGCGCCAGAGTGCGAGCACCTGTTCTTCGAGTTGGGGGAGATGAAGCTGTGCGAGGGGCGCAGAAAAACCGTGCGTGTTCTCGGGGGATGGTGTGGACATGGGTGCGCCCTGTTTGCGCTCCACTGCGACCGCAGTGGCAGCTGGGCGCAAAACTATCCGCGGGGGCGCGCACGAGCAACGAGCACTTTGCGCGGTCTGTGAGCGCGCTCCCAAAACAGTGGTCGCGGCGGCCCGTCCACCGCGTGCCAGATCCCGCGGACCCTCCACAGCCCGTTCTCCCCGGCTTGGCCCGCTCGGTTCACGCCACACACGAACGGCGGATTGATCGCCACCTGCGCGGGGGTTATGCTCCGCCCACTTCACGCGATGGTGTCTTCCATGACCAATGCCTCGACCGCTCTCTTTCTCCCAAGCCTCTTGTTGTCTGTCCTCGTCCCGGCCTGTGAGCCAGGCGCTGATGACGAGGATAGACCGCCAGCGCCGATGGAGGAATCGTGGCAGTCCGTCGTTGCGGGGATCACCTTTCCTCAAACCGGGGATGAGGCGATCAGTGTTCTCAAAGTGGGCTCGGACGACAGCGGGAACGACAATTTCCACAATCGCGGGGATATTCATGTTCGCTACGATGGCCCGCCGGGAGCGATCTCAGTGTCGATGAAGCGATTCGGCTTCTCTCGCAAGGACGGCGCGGAGGTGTTCGAGAAACTGAGCTTTTGGGCCTATGGTGGTGAGTGGGCCCCACCTCGGGAGAAGGAGAGTGGGGGAGACGCGTCCTGTGCTGCGGGGGTCTGGACCGATGACTGCCAGATACTTGTGTACTTCGATGGCACCAACCAAAACGTTCGCAGCGGAGCGGACTTCTACGTGACGTTGCCGGTGGACTACACCGGCGTCTTGGAGCTTTTCACCGAGGACAACGCCACAAACGATAGCTTCCCGAGTCGCGGTGACGTGCAGGTCCATAACCTTGCGGGCAGTGCCACGATCAAACTCAGTTCGGGGCGCGCCGATGTGAAACTCGGCGACATCAACGCGGCCCCCAGCTGCGCTCCTGAGGCGTACGCAGCTTGCGAGGCTGTCGCGTGGGACCCGGACGCGACAGAATGCTCGTGCTACCTCGAGATGGGCGTGCTTCAGGTGATCGGTGCAAAAGGCGCGGCTGCCAGTGTCACGATCGATGTGCCGACCCAACTATGGGCGACCCTGAATCTTGCCAATGAAGCGTCCGCCACGCAACTAGGTTGCACCGCGCAGGTCGATTGCGGCGTGTTTGGCTCGTGTACCGACGATGTGTTCGATGATACCGAGCTACAAACACTGCGCACGATCAACGAGCCGGATGGAGCCGCCGTGCTGGCAAACAGTGGCTACAGCGTCAGCGCCGGCTCGAAGATGTGCCAGTCGGTGGACTTCATCGCGGGACCGTCCGAGTGGGGGACGAAGCCGCAGAGCGAATACCGGGGTACGGTCCGAGTGTGCAACAGTTGCGCCAACACCGAAAAGCCGGGGGGAGTGTAAGCGCGTGCTCGTGGAGCTCGACGCCCGGGAGCATCTTCCAAGACGCTCCGAGGGCGTTGCCCGAGCGTGCCGCTTCGAAAAGAGTGCGTACCTACCCCACCAGGACGCGCAGGCGAGCTAACCCAGGATGCCGCGGATCAGCGCCGCGAGGGTGTCGTGCGCGGTGTGGGCTCGCGCTTGGACGTCGTCGTGGCTGAGCCCCACCGCGGCCGCGGTGTTGGTGATGAGCGCCAATCCACAGGTCCGAGCGCCGCGAGCCGCGGCGCAGATGGCCTCGTACGTGGTGGACATGCCCACCACGTCGCCGCCGAGGGCTCGCAGTGCGGCGACCTCTGCCGGTGTCTCGTATTGGGGACCGCGAGCGTGGGCATAGACCACCTCCCTCAGCGTTGAGCCTTGTTCCTCCGAGGTACGAATGGCGCGCGTGCGCAGAGACAGGTCGTACAGCTCGCTGCAGTCCACGAATCGGGGGCCGACGAGGGGGGTGGGGCCGAAGAGGTTGATCTGGTCGCGCAATACGACCACCTGCCCGGGCACGAGGTCCTCGCGCAAGGCTCCCACCGCCGCGGTGAGCAGCACCTGTTTCGCGCCGTGCTGGAGCATCGCATCGAGGGTGGCCACACACTGTTGCACCGGCTGTCCTTCGTAGGGATGAAGGCGCCCCGTTTGTACACATACGCGTTGGGAGCCCACCATTCCCCATACGAGGGTGTGACCGTGGCCCGCGACGGTGGGCGCGGGGAGGCCAAGGTCGGTGAGGGGAATGTCGAGGCGATCGGTCAGGCGCAAAGGATTGCTCGAACCGACAATGGCGGAGCCAAGGCCCGATCCGCAGACGATGGCCCAGTCGATCCCGCGCGAGCCGAGACGCTGCTTGAGTTGTGCAGTTGTGTCGTGATCACGCTTCGCCGGTGGGCTCATTTTCGATGGACCTTCTTCTTCCCGGTCGGGCTGGCGATCGGTCGCAATCTCTCGCGTGCGGTGGCGGGGAGCTTGGGATCACGCAAGGCCCTATCGGCTGCGGCGCGTGCTTGCGCCGCTTGTCCCACCATGGAGTGCGCCAACGCGATGACCGCGAGTGTGCCCGCTGGGCCGGGTGTGAGCCGTGCCTGTGCGGCGTTCAGCAGTACGATGGAGCGCTGCCTCTCCCCGGCTTTCGCTGCGCGCAACGCCGCACCCGCCAGTGCCAGCGGGTGCAGGGGCGCGATAGCGATGGCCCGCTTGAGGGCGTACTCGAAGCGCGCATCGTCCTCCGTAGCGGCGGTGAGCAGCACCTGCCGGGCCGCGGGATCGAAGGTCATGGCGTCGATGGCGAGCAAACTTTCGAGGGCGCGCTTCTCAGTCTCGGCATCGCCGGTGCCGGCGTGTAGCTCTGCGAGGAGCACCAGCGGCTCCGCAGCGATCGGATCGAAGGCGCGAGCTCGTTCGGCATGCCGACGCGCGAGCTCTGGCTTGTTCGCGCGGGCGAGTGTCCGTGCGAGCAGCATGCGAGCCGCGAAACCGTCTCCCCCTTGCGCCACCAACCGCTCTGCTTGCTGGGCCGCGGGCACGAAGGCTCGGTCGCGGGCGAGGCTGAGGGCGCGGCGGTACAGAGCCATACGCGGGTCCCCCGCATTTGCTCGGCTCGCGCGCTCTGTGGCCGCATGCGGGGGCACCCAACCCACGTCTCCGAGCGTGCGATCGAGCCATCCATCAAATGCCTGCCCTATCGCTGCGAGACTGTCGCCGAAATGACGTTTGAATAGCTGCGGCGTGGTGCCGCCGTGGCCGTACCCGCGCAGCACGACCTTGATTTTTTCGATACCGTAAGTCTCTCCAATGTAGCGCATCGCGTACGCGGCATGGGTGTAGGCGATTTCCATCATCAACGGATTCTCGGCTCGCAGAAACGCAAGCTCGATCTCCGCGAAGGGGCGGAGCTTGCCGCGGGCTTTCGCCCGTCGGATCAAGCCCGCGTTGTCCCGCGCCCACGAGGCGTCCGCAAGATACGATTCCCACTCGCTGAGACCCTCGGTGAACCACCGCGGTACACGGCCGCGACTGAGGGCGATGGCGTAGGTGTGGGACAGTTCGTGCCAAACGACCTGGTCGAAGTTGTGTCGGCCATCGTACGGGCCGACCAGCGTGATCACCCGTCCGAAGCAGACGCCGAGGGCGCCCAAGGTAGGCGTGCCGGTGGTGCGGATGCCGAAGTCTTCGGGGGTGGAGAAAACTTCGATCCGTAGGGTGCCTGGGTTCTCCCCATAGCGGGCGTCGAGCCCTGTCTTTGCCGCTTCGATGGCGGAAAAAAAACTAGGTGCGACGAGTTCATGCCCGTCCCGCGGCAGCCGCAATTTGAGTCCCGGCCTGTCGATGTCGATGTATGCGCGCTCGATTCGCTCGATGTAGAGTGCACGCACATTGAAGGTGCGTTCATTGAACCTATCGTGTTTCCACGCGCGCGCCAGTGCTTCGCGTGCACGCGTTTCGTTGCCCAGTTGAAGCTGGCTGATCGCGTACGCGCTTTGCACATAGGGATCTTCCGGCATGCGATGCACCGCGTCGTTGAGCAGTGCGCCCCCTTCGGGGTAGAGGTGCAGCATGTTCAGAAGTTCGCCTGTCGCCGTGAAAAATCGGCCATTGTCCGCGTGAGCTTCCAATGCGCGGTCACGAGCGGAGGTGTATCCTGCCTTGTCGTCCCGGGCGATTGCAGCAGCTGCTACAACGGCCAGACCCTCGGTATGGTGGGCGTGCACCGTGAGCACGTGCTGGTCGACCCGTTCGCTGGCCGAGTTGCCGCGACCCTCAACGAGGGCGATGTGGGCGAGGACGGCATGCGCGTCGGCGTGGAATGGGTTGACCTGTAGCGCTTCTTTTGCATGGCGAGACGCGGCGCGCAGCTGCATGCTCCGTAGCGCCACGTTGGCCATGGCCGCGAGGGCATCGGGGTGCCAAGGGTCGCGCTCGAGGATCAAAGCAAGGGTCGCGGAGGCATCGTTGCCCGCATACTTTTCGAGGAAGATACGCGCGTGTAGCAGCACGATCTCGTCCGCAAGCGCCGAGCCATCGCTGGGTTGTTCCAGGGCCTCGGCGTCCGTCAGGACCATGTTGGCATCGTGAAAGCCTCCCCCCGACCCGCGGGCCAAGGTGGCCCGCGCGACCGCCAGTAGATCGTCGGCCGTGCGCGCACGGCCAACGTCGAAGGCATCGTAAAGACCGTCACGGAGTTCGATCGCCTCTCTGGATCGACGGCGACCGCTTTCAACCAGCAGATCGAGTAGGTCGCCCGCGAGGCCGATGTGCGTCGGTTGCCGGGCGAGAGCCTGGCGTAGCGCGGCCTCGGCGGGGGCTACTTGCCCAAGACGCCGAGCCAAGCGGGCGCGGGCGCGGAGGATTGCGATGGGGGGCTGCGCGTCAATCTCGGCACGCAGGGCCGTGTGTGCCGCGGCGAATTGGCCAATATGCACCAGTGCGCGCGCCCAGGCGAGGCGTGCTTCGAAATCCTCGCTGTGGGTCCGCACGTGGCCCGCGAGGAACTCGGCGGCGGCCTCTGGGTTGCCCGCTCGCACAGCGGCGAGTGCCCCCGCGCGATCGTGGACCGGGGCGGATGGCGGTCGTTCGCGGGGTCCCGGGGCGATAGCTTGCTCGGGGAGGGTCTGAAACGACCCCGGTGCGACACGCAGAGTTGCACGATCCGCGACCGCCTCGGGTTGCGTGGGGGGCGTGACTGCGCTCACAGAACAGGCCAACGTTGCTCCGAGTAACCCGGCTGCTCGAGCGCGCAGAAACATCGCCACAGCAGCATGAAATCCTCCGGGGGACCTGTCAAACTCGTGCCGCGTGGCGGCGGTCAGCTCTCGGATCGATGTGCTATGCTCGCTCTCATGTCGACCATCGGCGAAGCCCATATGGCGTATTCTACGGAGGTCTACGAGGGCTTCGATGCCTTCATGCAAGAGGTGCTCAAGGACACCTACGAACGGGGGGCGAAACGCCCCGAATTCGTCGCATTGCTCCTGGCCTCCGGGGAGTTGTTGCCGATGGCGTGGGGCCGCGTGAAGAAAAGCGGGGTGCGTGATGTGGCATTGGGGGCGGCAACCGTCGTGGCCTTGCGCGTGGGCCTCAAGTACGTCGTCAGCGGGCCGCTGGGTGTCATCTTGACGGGATTTAGTGTGGCGACGCTGATCTCATTTTTCTGGCAGCACCAAAAGGAGGTGCTTGCTCGACGCGGACCCTACAAGCGGGTGATATCCGACACCCACGAGAAATTTGAGGATATTCAGGCCCGCTATCGGGATGGAAAATACGACAGCGGCGAGCGGGCCTTGCTCATCGAAGGCCTGTTGCGGCGCGTGCTGTCCGAGATCGAGGCCCCGCTTCCGCCGTCGGAGGGAGACCAAGAAGGGTAGGGCCCGGACGCCGTCGCGGACTACCCGTGGGCCGGGTGGGCTGCGAGCCATCGCCGCGTAAACACCGTGGTGTTCTCGTAGCCACGACGAACTTCGTCGACGATGAACTTCTCGATCTTGCGTCCCACCAGCGGCACGCGACACTCGCATTCGCCGTCCCAGACTCGGGTGACGCCGCTCGTCGTAGCTTGGATGCTGTAGATCCCGCGGGAAAGAAAGCGGTCCGCTAGATAATTCGGGATCGTCTCCACCTCGACACGATTCGACGCGCGCACGAAATGATTGCGTTCCTCGTAGGTGATGGTGCCGTTTATGAATCTGCGGAGCAGGGCGGGCAACTCCCGACGCGGGGTGAGGCGTATACGTCGGAAGATCTGCTCGTCGACACCGGAACCTTCACGCCGCAGATCGAGCAGTTCGTAGTCCATGCCCAGCGCGGGGTAGAGGTCTCGATTGTACGCCGGATCGAAAAACATAGACCAGTATTGCGGTACTGTTGTGGCGAACGTATCGGTGACGCGATAGTTGGGCATCGGCGGCGAGTTGAGCACGTTCTTGCGACGCGATCAGCGAGGTCGCAGCCCGTCCGCGTGATTTCCGCAATGATCGCTCGCGGTCGTTTTCGCGGTCCCGTCGGTCATTTCGGTCCCGTCAGCGGATGCGCGATCGCGCATCGCGGGGTCGCGAAGCAATCCACCCAAGGCGACGATACCCACGAGTTCGCCGAACCACAACGTACAGCCCCGCGCGAGCAAGATTGCGGCCGCGGCGATGGGCCCGGTGACGCCGCTACTCAGACTCGGAAGGAGCACATCTAACGAGATCTCGGTGGCGCCCAGGCCCCCCGGCAAGAAGGAGACGGCTCCGATCAGGGTGGTTGTGGACCAGAGAAACGCCGCGGCCATCACCCTGATCGTCGCGTCCGCAAAGCCCGAAAGGATCCACCAAAACCCAAGGCACTCGAGACCCCAACCCACAACGCTCAACGCGGTGAGCGCGCTCAGTCGCGGCAAGGTCATCAGAGCCGCGGAACTGAACACCATGGATTGCGCGCGAGTGAACACGCTGCCCACCCACGGGATCCGGGCGAGCACGCCCAACGCGGTGGTCCCTAGTTTCTGGCTGCGAAGGACGAGGACCGCCAGCAGCACGCATACCGAGGTGAGCAGCAGATAGGGCAGATACGAGTCGAAACCCGCGAATACGGAGAGTCCGGCGCCACTGAGGAGCAGCAGGGCGATCAGGTCGGTGAGGCGATCCGCGAGGACAATCGGGGCTGTGCGGCTGAACGCGATGCCGTGCGAGGCTTGCAGCAGGATGCTCCGCAAGACTTCCCCCAGTTTCCCCGGGGTGACGGACATGCTCAATCCCGCGAGGTAGATCGATAGAGATCGACCATAGCTCAGTCCGGGTGCGTTGCCTATCCCTGGAGCCCGGACCTGGAGCCAGGCCAGGCAAAATTCCCATTTTATAAAACGCAACAGGTAGTTGCACGAAGACAGGACCAGTGCCGCCACGGTAGCGGACCAGGCGTAGCGGGACAGTGCGCCGTGGATCTCGTCGGCGCCCACGTAGACCGTCCCCGCGACGTAGACCAAAACCCCGACAGCGACGCCGACCAATGTTCGGCGGAGGAAGCGACTCACCTCACTCCACGATGGTTTGCGATGCTCTGGGCACGATGTGGCGCGCTACTTTCGAAGGCCTTGCCGACCATAGGGTCGTGCTGATTCCAGGCAACTGCGAACGCCTGGTTCAACTTGTCGCGGTGACGAGCCGCAGGGGCGGGGCAACGGAGAGAACGAAGCCCACGGATCGAGATGCGAGCACGCGGCAGGCGTGCTGTGGGCCAGATGCCCAGGTCCCCTTCGCATCGGAGGTCTGTGCCGGTTGGACGGAACGCCCGACGGATCGCCAGGCGGCTGTCGATCCATTCGTCGAGGGCCGTGCTGGTGGTTGGTTGGGTCAGCGAAGAGGTCACCAAGCAGTGGCCGACGCATCGTGGGTCGGCCATCGGGCGGCCGCGGGTATCGACCGCCGTCCACCAGGTGGCGTCCAGTACCAGCGTTGTGGTGGCAAATACCTCCGCCAAGAGCCGCGGTAGCTCGATGGCCACGTCGCCGTCGAGACCCATCGCATGTGCGAGCGCAAGCATGGCGGACGCGCATGGGGAGGCCCAACGTCGTGCGACCTTGCGGTGGGCGAGGGGGGCGACCAAAACGAGATTCGTACCGAGCCAGCCGACCGGTAGTTGGGCTCGGATGACGTTCTCGGCCAGGCGTAGTGGCGTCATCGCTCGGTGCATCGCGGTCGTTGTGGCGCACGAGGGGTCGCAGGCGGTGTGCCCCGACTTTCCGGCGGCGGTGAGATGCGAGAAACCTCGCCGCTGGAGTGCGCGTTGGATCGCTGGCATGGTCCACGGAGCCAGCCCGCAGCCCGCCCGCCTTCTGCCCCACTCGACGGTCAGCAACGTCACCTCCCTCCGGCGCGGCGCCACATCCATGGCCGCACAAACGAGGTCTTGGACGGCCTGCGCGGGGTCCCGTGGGTCGAGCGGGGCGGCGTGCACTACGGCGCTCACGCGGCGCAGCATACCGCGTGATTTCTCATCACCCAAAGCATGGGTGCTGGGCACACCGCGCAAGCGAACTTGCGGCGGGGCCGGGAGCAGGCGACCTTTGCCCCGATGCCTTCGACGTGTATCGACCCTGTTCTGTGGCTAGGCCGGGTGCGGACAACCCATAGCTCGCAGCCACGTCACGTGCGTGTGCGTACGGACGGGGCCGCGCCGGGTCCCGAGTCCGAGGTAGAGGAGATCCGCGATCCATTTGCGGGCTCGGGTGCAGATGCGTGGTCGCGGGCGCACGAAGGCCGGGTGGAGGGGGGTCTATCTGGCCCGCTGGGGCGATTCGCACTCGTCGCGCCCGTGCACGCGCGCAAAGTGATCGGCGTGGGACGAAACTACCGGGCGCACGCCCAGGAACTGGGCAACGAAGTACCCAGTCGCCCCCTTCTGTTTCTGAAGGCAGCCACCTGCCTCGTTGCCTGTGGCGCGCCGATCGTCTTGCCGCGCGGGTACGAAAGGATCGACATGGAGGCCGAGCTCGTGGTGGTGATCGGCCGCATGGCGCGAGGCGTCACCGCGGCGTCGGCTCTGAAACATGTTTGCGGCTATTGCCTCGGCAATGATGTCTCGAATCGAGACCTACAGCGCCAAGACTCGCAATGGACGCGTGCCAAAGGATTCGACACGTCGGGACCGCTGGGCCCGTTCGTCCGGCTTTGTGAGCCCGGCGCACTCCTGCCGATGGAAGGCATGAGGATCCGTGGCTACCTCAACGACGAGCTTGTCCAAGATGGTCGCGTGGGGGATATGCTTTTTGATATCCCGACGCTCGTGGCGCATATCTCCGAGACCATGACACTCGAGCCGGGTGATCTCATCTACACCGGCACTCCCGCCGGCGTAGCCGCGCTGCAGCCGGGCGCGTTCGTGCGAATCGAGATGAGAGGTTTCGAGCTCGGGACGCTCACGAACCCCGTCGTGTAGTCTCACCGGGCGCCGATACCCCTCACAACGTAGGGCGTTGGCGTTGGCGCGCGGTCAAACGAGCGGCAGCAACCGGTCGAGTTCGACCTCCGAGAGCGCGACCTCCGGCAGGCCACGATACAAGCTTCCGATGTCGCGACGTGGTCCGCCTGCGTCGTGCGACTCGGCAGGGTTTTCGCCCGGATGGGTGGGCTCGCGGATGAAGCCTGCGTCGAGGGCGATCATCAGTCGACCCGGGCATGTGCACGGGTTCTGACGATCGACGTGATAGCAGCGGGGAGTCAGATAGTCTTCGATGCGCTTGCGTGCTCGGGTCAGCCGCACCCGATAGGCGCTTTCCTTGATACCCAATACGGTTGCCGCGTCGGGGGGCGCAAAACCCATGAGGTCCGTCAGCACGAAGGACAAGCGGACACCTGGGGGTAGGCACCCGAGAACCGCTCCGAGGCACGTACGCTTGAGTTCCCACATCAAGCCGTGAACACGACGCGGATCCGACTCCAAGCTGCCGGCAGTGCGCAGATCGATCGGACGTGTGATGTCGCTGCGTAGCAGCTCGTCGAGGCTATCGAAGGTGTGGTCGGTTTTTCGGCCGAGGTTTTGTTCCATGCTGCGGGCAACGATCGCCAGCAGGGTGCGCGCCGGATCTGGTTCGGACAGGAGCGCACTCTCGTAGCGAAGGGAAGCTTCCTGGCACATCTCGAGGATGAATCGTTCGGCTTCTTGGCGCTGATTGCTCACCCGGTACGCAAAGGCATACAGCGGCGGAATTTCGTTGCGAAGCAACTCGCGGAGAGTGTGGGGTCGGTCTTCCATCGGCGCTCGCAACGTGGTCCTGGACAGAGGGGCGTTTGGGGGCTTGGGATCCGGTGCGCTCAACTGTGAGCGCGGGCAGAAAGCTTCGCCTCGAGGCGGAGCCAGAATACGGCCTGCATCGTATTCTCGTTTTCTAGTTGTTGCAGTTCGTTTATTTCCTGCATCCCCGTCGGGCTGGTGACGTTTATTTCAGTTAGGAGATCACCAATAATGTCCAAGCCGACGAAGAATTGGCCACGGGCGGAAAGGAACGGGCCGACGCGGCTACAGATTTCGCGGTCCCGAGCCGAGAGGTCCGCGTAGGCCGGGCGGCCGCCCGCATGGAAGTTGTTGCGTGCCTCGCCGGGTGCGGGTACGCGCGTGACCGCACCGATGGGCTCGCCGTCCACCAGCAATACGCGTTTGTCGCCCTCTGTGGCCGCTTGGAGGAAAGCCTGGGCGATCGTCCATTGTGTCCCGTCCCGGGTGGCCACTTCAAAAAGTGCGCCTAGGTTCGGATCGCCTGCAAAGGCGCGAAAGACCTCTCGTCCGCCGAAACCGAAGACGGGTTTGACCACCATTTTTCCCCCGAACTCCGCTAGAGCTGCGCGGAGATCGGCCGGTCGCCGCAGCATTTTGGTGGGGGGGATCAGATCGGGAAAGGACAAGATACTGAGTTTTTCGTTCAGGTCACGAAGCCCTCTGGGATCGTTGAGGACCAGGGTCTGTTCCCGCGCGAGGTCGAGGCACCACGTCGCGGTGAGATAGTCCTGGTCAAACGGAGGGTCTGTACGCATCAGCACCACCGCGAATGAGGACAGGGCGCGCCGCGCGGATGCGCCGCTCGGGACGATACGGGGACGACGTTCTCCGCGTGGGGCGGACAGGACAAGGGGATGTGCGTGGGCCACGGCCTCGTTGCCGTCGAGTAGCAGGTCCTCTAGGGTTGTGCCCCAGGGTTGATGCCCGCGTCGCAGCGCTTCCGTGATCATCACGTAGCTGCTGTCCGCATCGGGGTTGAGGGTGTCGGGTGTGTCGATGATGAACAGCGCGTCCATAGGGTCGGCGAGAGGGGACGAGGGGGACCGGAGGGGTCGCGCGAGAAGCATACGCCGGACCGCCGAGCGGGGCACAGGGAGTCCGGGCGCGGGTGCGCGGGCGGACGCGACGTGGGACGCGGCCCTGCGTCTCCCTAGCGAGGCGTCTCCCACCGACGGGGACCGAACATGCGTGCCTTCGCGTGTGGGCGCAGCACGATTCGCCCCGAAGTTGAGTGCGCGGTGGCGCGGATGCATACTAGTAGGACAGATGATCACATCCACCGACACGCCGAGGACGCACGGCGGTGCGCGCGTTGAACTGCCCGCACCGAGATGGTCGCGTGTGCGACGACTGCAACTGATCCACCGTGAGGTGAAGGAGTCGTTGGCGTCGGCATCGTTGGAGGCCCTGTTCACCTACAGTGAGCAGGTGTCCGAGGGCGGCCTCGATGGAGGGCGGTCAGGTGCGTACGTTACGGTGATGGTCACCATCGACCTCC
>JAZGFE010000296.1:0-16945 GCA_036479215.1 Nannocystaceae bacterium
AGCATCCCCAACAATCCGACCCAGCCAGAGCGAGGCTACCGCCGTCGCCGGGGGATCTGCGTCCACGCCTCGCGCACATCGAGCCGATCATAGTCTCTCCTCCCTATCGCTTGTTTTAGGCCTAGCCGGCGACCGGCGTCGACACGCCCGCTGTCGCCAGTAACTCGACGATTCGCGTCCACCCTCCCCGGTGGTCGTTCCGCGCGCGCTCGGTGGGAAAACCGACGTGGTGCAACGTGAGCTCCGTCCCCCCGGTTTCGAGTCGGCGAAAGGTGAGCGTCACGGTGCTTTCGGACGCCGTATGATTGGAGATCCAGGTAAATACGAGTCGTTCATGGGCGTGGATCTCCTTGTATTCGCCACGGTGCGGAAGCTCCTGGTCGCCCGCTTTCATGATGATGGAGAACTTCCCGCCAACCCGGGCGTCCACCTGGACCCGGGGGGCCTCCATGCCCGGCGCAGGCTGGATGAAGCGAGCGAGCGCGGCGGGGTCGAGCCACGCCTTGAAAACGGCCTCGGGAGAGGCCGGGATGAGTTTGGTGAGGGTACAGTCGAGTTGCGTGTTCATGGTTTCTTGTGTTCCTGTTGGCTGATGTAATCGGCGAGAGCATCCAGGCGCTCGCTCCAGAAGTGATGATGTGAGTGGAGAAAGGAGTAGGCGGGTTGCAGCGCGCTCCATTCGACGCGAATCCAATGTGTGCGACCCTCGATACGCCGCGACACGAGCCCGGCAGACTCCATCGCCTTGAGATGTTTCGAAACCCCGTTGAGACTCATTTCGAAAGAGGCGGCGATATCCCCAACCCGCAGTTCGCCGCCCTCTCGCAGTAGCGCGAGGATCCTTCGGCGGTTGGGATCGGCCAGGCTACGAAACACCCGGTCCAGCCTCTGCGGCCGCTCTGACTCCCCCCTCCGCTGTGCCATCGTGTCGGAGTATATATTCAACCTTGTGGTTGATCAAGTGTTTTGATGCAAACTCTCGCATCTAGAGCCTCGCACGAAGCGCGTACGCGGCGAACCCGACGCGCGCCATCAATGTGTTCGAACTGAGCGTTGCGATCGGGATGCTGCGTGGCCTCAAGGCGTTTTCGATCGTTCTGCAAGCTAACACCCCGCGCCAAAATCAATCCTACGATTCGGCGGGCCCTAGGTCACCCTTGCTTGTGTGCCATTTCGACCGCGGCGGCGGACTCGAGAACGGCCGACCTATTCTCTGTGCGAGCGCGCCCGCACAGAATAGGGGCGCGTCCACCCACGAGGCGCACTCACCCATGAGGGCGTTCGCTCGCCATCTCGCCCGGCGGGACGAGCTCGCCTAGCGCGGTGACGGTGCATCGCGGCACCGACAACAGCGGCGGACTCGATGCTGGGAAGGGGGTTGAGCGCGAGATGACGATTTTCGAACGCGCGCGTGTCCGAAGTCGCGCAGGGTGCCAGCCCGCTCCCGCGCTACATAGGCGAGGCGAGATGGGGGATAGAACGGAGCGCGAGGAGCTTCCGGGGACCACAGTCCTCGGTTGTTCACCCGATCCGGCGAGCAGAGTGCGATCTTGGTTCGGCGAGCGCTGGGCCGTTTGGGCGCCCGCGCTCCTGCTGCTCCGCGCGCTGCTACCCGCGTGGCGCTTCTTTGACGACATTGAAGAGGCACAAGTCCTCATGTACCGGATCGAAGAGACAAGCGGCAAACTCGGGCCGTGGAAGCGCTGCCTTCGGCGTCCACCGCGTACGCTCGGGTCGCTTTTCACAAACGCCGAGGGCAACTTGTTTCTGGCCTGTGGATCGGTAGTCGAACAGCTGGTCGAGCAGTTGGCCGAACACATGGTCGAACAGTTGGCGGCGGAGGGCGCGGAAGTTTGCCGCACAAGGACTTGGGACCTGCGGTCTTGCTCTTCGTACAAATTGACCCGCCGTATGGTGCAAGACCGGATTCGAAACTCGCACACAGGTCCGCCGCCACGCTACCAATTCAAGGTTGAAGTGCGGCCCTTGGGGTCCAGTGAAAAACCCTACGATGTGCTGGTGTCGCCCCTATACGAGCCGTCGTGATCCCGCCCGAACACGCACAGCAAGCCATGCAAGCCATGCAAGCCATGCAATGGTGTGGCCGCTTGATCGCGGTCGCCATCGTGTTCCAGACCATCGAGCTCCTGCAGCTACGTCGGCTGACGAGGAATGACGGAATCTGGGCATGGGACGCGATCAAGTGCGACTATGAAGGCTTTCCACGACCCGTCTCCACGATGCTTGCGTGGGTCTTGCACTGGCGCGTCTATGCCCACTTGTTGCGCCTCCGACTTCTCTTCGCATTGGTAGCGCTGTGGTCTCCCCACCCATGGTTGTGGTGGCTCCTATTCTGCTTTTGTCTCCTCGCCTCGATGCGCTGGCGGGGCACGTTCAACGGGGGTAGTGACCGAATGACTTTGGTCGTACTCGCTTCCACCTGCCTCGCCAGCAGTTTTCCCGACCGTCCGCTGGTGGTCCTCGGCTCTGTGCTCCACATCGCCGTACAAGCCATGCTTTCCTATTTTGTCGCCGGCGTCGGAAAGTTTGGGTCTGCGAACTGGCGGACCGGAAGAGCACTTCCCAGATTCCTCCGCGCCGACGGCTACGACCCTCCCCGCGCCGCTCGTCACCTACTAAGGGGCCGAAGCCGCGCCTGGATTGCGTCTTGGTGCATCATCTTCTTCGAGTGCGGATCCCCCCTCGCACTCGCGGGACCACGGTGCTGCCTCTTGTTCATCGGTTTCGCAGGCCTATTCCACTTGGTCATTTTTTGCGTCTTCGGACTGAACCGTTTCGTATTCGCCTGGGCAGCGACCTACCCCGCGTTGTATTTCGCCAGCACGTTCAGCCTTTAATCCGCGACGCGTGGGGCGGGACGAAGCAACGACACCCGGCACCCGCAGCGTCGGCGCAGGTCCCCAAGAAGGCTTCGCCCCCACGTCACCGAGGGCGCGTCGAATGCCAGTTCACAGGCGCCTATAGCTCAACGTGTACCGCAGCGGTATCTCCATATGCGGTGACGTCAGCGAGATCCGCAACTGCAGCGTGCCTTTCGCCTGGTCGAGCACATAGACAGTGCGCCGCTCGCCACGTTTGCTATCGGCCACTTCTATCAGTCGGTTCCCCGTTCGCCGATACGAGACGGTTACCTGCTCACCCTCCCGTGCGTTGTAGCCTTGGGTCGCACGGCCCACCGACCCACGCATGATCTGCAGCCCGCGCCGTATGGTGAGCTCTCCGTCTCGTACGCGGATCTCGACCGGATCGGGCACCTCCGAGGCATCGCTCAGCTTGCTGCGCGCGATACCACGAAACAAAAACGACACGCTCGCCGCGCTCCGGTCGATGGCCGCGGTGACTTGGTTTCTCTGTTTGGCTCCACCCACGAAACGATAGCGACCCACGAAGTCGGCGAGCGACACGGCGGACTCCCGAATCTCCGAAGGCCCCTCCGAACGCCTCTCCGAACGCCCCTCAGAACGCCCCTCAGAACGCCCCTCAGACGGCCTCTCCGAACGCCTCTCCGAACGCCCCTCAGAACGCCCCTCAGAACGCCCCTCAGAGCGCCCCTCAGAACGCCCCTCAGATAGAGCGCCCCCTCCCGTATCCGGAAGATTTCGCGTGCTCCGGACGGACCTGGCCGGTTCGTCACTTGCGCGCGACCGACCTAGATTGCTCCCAACCACCGGCGGGCCGGCCGGGCGAGCGGTCGCGGGCTCGGCCGCCGCCCGATCGATGCGTGAGACGACGTCTTCCCCCTGCTCCCCCTGCTCCCCCTGCTCCCTCTGCTCCCATCGCGCGTCCGGAGCGGCGCGCGATGGCGCAGCGGGGGACGCGGATGACTTCCATCTGCCCTTCGCTTCAGAGGGCGCGGTTGCCTTCCTTTCCTCGAGCGCCTTCCCCTCACCCCTGATCCCGCACGCGGCACCCACCACGACCGCCACCACCCAGGCGATCCCGCTCCCTGCGGCGGCCAGACACAGACCTCGAACGCGGCGGTGCTCGAGACGAAAACTGCCCCTCGAATGACATTGCGCTCCCGGCACAGATTGCCTCAGCTTGGTGCAGCCTTGCCCGCGATGCAACCGAGTTACGCCCTCACCAGACTCTCAAGGGCCTACAAGGTCCGGACGGCACCGGACCTTGTAGGCGGAAACGCCCCCAACCCCAACCCACACCGGTCCACACCAGTCCACACACCAACACCAGTCCACCCAGGTCCACACCCGTCCACGTGCAACACACGACGGACCGTTGGCTCCATCCCTAAAACTCGGATCGGAGGGCTACGCCGGCACCGTACCGAGGAACTGGCTACGTTGGTCACCCAAGTTGGTCACTCAAGTTGTTCGGCGGAGTCACGCCGCGCACTCGGAAACGCGTTGAAGACGGACCCGCTGGCCCAGTGCGACGCCGCTCACAGTCGGGGATCGAGGGCAAGCAGACAGCTGAGATCAGGAATGCCGGTATCCCCGCATGTCGGACCGCGACGACGCGGCGTACATGCCGCATTTTATCGATCCAGCCGGGCTTTGTGTGCCAATGCGCGTCGTGGACCACCGGAGGAACACGTTTATTTGATCTCCAGACGGGGCCTCGCCACCGCGTCGACTTGTGCTAGGCTCCGCCGATTCTCGACCATGGCCTTTGAGCACGAACAACAACAAGCGCTGCGGATCCTCGATGGTATCGAGCAGGGCTCCATGAGCACGCCCGACTCCTTTGGCCTACTGAGGGAGGCTGATCCGACCCTGGTGTACTTTATCTTCACTTGGTTACGCGAACGCTATCCCCCTGCGCACCCGGCTGCCGAGGGTGTGGTCGGTCGGCTAGCCGAGATTTGCGACAAGTATCCCGACGTCACCCGCCAGGTAAAGGAAGGGCAGGCCGATTCGGTGGTCACCTGGTTCGAAGAAGGCTACGTCTACCGTGACGTGGGTTCGCGGGAGTTCGTGGAACTGATCGTGGAAAAACTGGAGGGCTGACGCCCCGGCGAGCTTCGTCGCCTAGCTTGCCGCTCCTGAGGCCAACTGCACCTCCAACGCGTCGAGGTCCGCAAACGCGACCTCTGTCTCCGTCTCGCCGGCCGCGTCTACAGCCGCAAGGCCGGTGGCATCCGTGGGGACAACCAGGTCGCCGGTCGAAAGTCGGAACACCAGGTCCACATCGGCGAGGGGTCGCCCGGCGTGATCGGTGAGCTGCACCTCAAAGCGATCGCTCACATCCACGTCATCCACGCCAGCTCCACGTCGGCGCCAATCACCGCGATCGATATCGGGAAACCCGACCCTCGCCCGGCCTCGGGGGATACCCTCCACACGGGCGCACCCCTTGCCGTCTAGCTCGCCGTCGCGCTGCGTGCCGTCGCGCAAAAAGACATTGTAGCGTTCACCGGGGACGGGAACGCCCGCGGGGGTCACCAAACGTATCTCGATCCAAGCGTCTTTCGCGTCGGTCTTCGAGGGCAGCTCCGGCGGCGGCACGGGCTCCAAGTTGGCATCAAACGAAAGCGGCGGGCGAGGGGGCTCGCGGATGGCCCTCGCTACGAGCCGTCCACGAGAGAAGGCTTGAAACACCAATCGCCGCACATCTTCGTCCCGGAGATCCGACATGGACCGCGAGCACAATTCGGATGCGAGCGACCGCAGCACCCCCAAGTTGGTGGCGCCTGCGAAGAACGGCTCACGCGCGAGCGGGACTTGGGTCCATCGGCCAAGCGGCTCGCCGGGACGGTTCGGCGAGCCCTCCAGAGCCCCCGAAGTTCGATGCGTCGTGGGCCTTTCTTGTGCGTCGTAACCTCGCGCAATCTCCAACGTGGCCGGCCCCGCACGCAGCACCCCCAGCAGTGCACTGTTTCTTTTAGGAGAAGCCCGTCGCGCCATGCAAACTCGGCAAGAAGGCTATCCGACCCATCGCCTTCGCGCCAGCCCAGACGGATACAGCGCGTTTTACTCGACCCTCGCTACGCGATGTTGCGAAGATGAAACGTAGGTACGCCTACGGTGCTGCGCTTTCGATCCGCCGGTAGAGAGAGTGGTTTGTGAACATACCTCCACCGGCCACGGGTCCCGACCGCGCCACCGCCAACAGGCCGCCGTTCGCCTCCAGCAGGCGGACGGATCGCGCCACCAGCACGCCATCTCTGTGGGCCTCGGATACCAGCCCCTTCTGCCCATCAAAGCTCATCGTGACCTGGGCGCCGTCCACCTCCACCGCGCCATCGAAAGACAGTTCGAAGAGCACTTCCTGGTGTCGCTTCACACGGGCCGTCCAATAGAGGTGGAACGTGACACCTCGCTGCGTGGGACCCAGGCGGTACACCGCGCTGGATGGCGGTGGCCCCTGCTCATATCTGGAACACAACGGCTCAAGCTGCCACACCCCGAAGAAGCGACTCAGGTCTGGTTCCCGCACGCGGAGCAGCCTAGCATGCGTGTCGCTGACATCGCTAGCGCCAGACCTCCGCCATCACACGGTTGTCCAGGGTCCATCGACGCTCGCTCGCCAACGCCAGCGGGTAGGCCCGGTAGAGCAAAACTGCGCGCACCTCGGGTTCTTCGCAGGTCGATCGAAAACGGTGCTCAGATACCCACGAGCGCTGCGGCAACAAACGATTGTCGGAGACCACATCCACCGCCCGGAAGTGCGGGACACCGCGGCTCCCATCAGCTGCCGAGAGCACACGCGAGAACCCAAAGCCTGCGGCTCCCGCCACGGCCACCGCAGGACCACCAAGCCCAGCCAAAGACGCGATCGTTTCTCCACGATACGCTACCTCACCGGCAGGGAGAGGCGTGTCGAAGATCGCCTCATCGCCGTCCATAGCGACAATCACCGACTCGCCAACGACGGACTCCACTGGCATGCCCTTTTGCTGGGGGCCAAAGGTGCCGTCTCCGAAGGGACCGAATCCCTCATAGTCATACCATTCCCCCGACCAAGCTACGACACGTACCACGTCTCCAACGCGCGCGCCCGGCCAGATCGACCAATCCTCGGGCGCGGGCTTGCGATCGAGAAAACCGCCGAAACCGGGCACTGCTGCCCCTGCGATGGCCACTAAGCTGGAGTCACCGCAGGTCGCCTCCACGAGCAGCACGATGGAGCGCATCGCCTCACCTGTGGGCAGCGCATGGCCAGCACCGACATTGCTCACCCGCACCTCCGCCGACACTTCATCGCCTACCACGGTCTTGGTCAGCGAAAGTGAGGCGGCGAGCTCAAGCATGCCCGAGTCCACGGCACGCGGCCCGACCCAGGCGTGCTGTCTCACAGCACCGCCCGGCCGCGCCCAGCCAGCGATCATTCCCGGTCCGGTTTGATCCAGGTCCTGCAAATCCGCCGAGTTGAGCACGCTGAAGTCCGGTGCCATATGACACGTTTGGCACGGCGCACCCGGATTCATGGGGCTCGCTATCCACTCCTCATAGGTGCTTTGCACCGGCAACACACCGGCGGGCCAACGTTCGAGATCGATAGTTCCCCACAAAGCCTCCACTGCCACGTCCTGTTGGTGGCAGCCCGCGCAGAACTCCGCGGTGGTGAAATGATCCCGCTGAACGGCGCCCATTTTAACTTGGCTCACGTCGTGGAAAGGCCCAAAGGACAACGTCTTCCACGGTTCACCCGGGACCCCGTTCCACTCAGAGGGGCGCACGATGGCCAACCGCCCCCCCACGCCTGGCGGTGCCTGTAGGTCGACAGATTCGACCTTGTGGCACAGATCGCAATGCACCCCGAACTCGTGCTCTATCCCGCGCGCCTCCAGCAGGTCTCGACCGCCCAGCTCGCCGTTGATCGCCGGCGCGTGGCAGTCGGCACACCCGCCGTAGGCGACCGCTACGTCGTCACACGACGCCGTATCTCCGCAGCCGGGGTTGAGATCGGGCAAGACGCCCGCACCGAGGTAGCACCGTAGAACCGCGTCCCCCGTGCCCGGCTCCAACCCTTGCCACCACTGCCCTCCCGCGTCCGCACAGGATTCGGCATCTCCAACCGCAGTCACGACACCCGCGTAAAGATCTTGCACCGTGGGATTCGACGCAGATGTACGATGCGGGGAATCGTACCAGGCGTGGTTCATCGTCTTGTGGCAATGGGAGCAATACAATTCGTCCGCCGGGGTTCCGGGAGGAAAGAAGACATACTCCTCGTTGTCACTTCGATCGAACGAGCGAAGTTCGATCGTGACCTCGATCGCGCCACTGGGACTCACAAAGGCTTTCCCGATCCGCGCGTCTGGATGCGACCCATGCAGCACGAGGTCTCCTTCCATGCGTTCCACAGTCGCGACGACCCGTCCCTGATCGCCAGTGAGATAACGGCGGAGGACACCACCTTGCTGGACGACAATCCCGGCCGTCGGAACA
Source organism: Nannocystaceae bacterium (assembly GCA_036479215.1). GTDB lineage: Bacteria > Myxococcota_A > Polyangia > Nannocystales > Nannocystaceae > FL481. Next base: position 8,373 of record JAZGFE010000296.1, read on the forward strand.
CCATCCAAGCGCACCGTCACCTCGATCTCGAAGGGCTCCCCTTGTGACGGCTCGTCCCCCGTGGCCGTCTCGGTTTCCTCACTCGCGCCGTCGCCCTCGGAAGTCGTCGGGCCCACGCCGCCGGATCCGGGCGCGGTCTCCGAGTCCGACCCTTGTGACGGTTCGTCCCCTCCGCCGGACACCGATCCGCCGGACTCCAACCCCGTATCCGAGAGCGAAAGGCCCGATCCGGTGGCCTCGCCGGAGACGGCCGCGCCGATCCCAAGGTCTTCGGAGCACGCATTCAGGCAAACCGAGAACGACAAGAACGACAAGAACGACAAGAACGACAAGAACGACACGGTCCGACTCACACAACACTGCCGCATGGCATCGTACCCTACACAAGAACGCGATGCCACGCGACCAAAACAGCTTCCTTTGATACGGTGCGCGTCGATGCGCGCACTCGTCCCTACCGACCGGGCCGTCCGCGGCCTGCAAGCCGCGGGCTCCAATGACCGCTCGCGCCGCACCTCGTGCCGCCGCCGCGCGTTGTCCAGACGCGCGAGCGCAACCCCGATTGGGCTCACAAGCACACTCGGGATCCCGCTCGCGCTGGCGACTTGGGTCACGTCGGCGGCGCAGGCAGCCGGCCCCACTTTACCGGGCACGCTGGAGAACCCGCTGCGAGAGCCCGAGGCATGCCGCGAGTGCCATCAATTCCCCACCGCCGCGCACATGGACGCGGAGCCGCGCTACGACCCCTATTCATGGTTGCCGAGCATGATGTCCAATGCGGCGCGCGACCCTGTGTTTTGGGCCGGCGTGGCGATCGCAGCCCAGGACAGCCCGGGCGGGACAGAAGCATGCGTCCGATGCCATTCGCCCCGCGGATTCCTCGCCGGACAGGGCCACGTGACGACCCTTGAGGCGCTCGATCCTGAGTTTCGCGACGGCATCAGTTGCGAAACCTGTCATCGAATGATCGAGGACGCTTCCGTGCCTCCGGGAAACGGCGCCTACGTGATCGACGACGGTGAAGGGGGCATCGTACCCATGCGAGGGCCATGGGACTACGCGACCGACGGGCTCCAACCCCCTCACGCGGTGGTCCAGTCCGACTTTTTAGGTCGATCGAGATTGTGCGGAACCTGTCACGACGTGAGCACCGAACGCGAGCGCGTCGACGAAGCGGGACAGAGCCTGGGCACGCCCTTCAACGAACAACGGACCTACTCTGAGTGGTTGCGAAGCGCCTATGCCGAACCAGGCGGCGAGGTCTTCGCCAGCTGCCAGGATTGTCATATGCCAGCGGTCGACAACGTGGCGGGCTGCCTGGTCTTCAGCAAGATCGGCCAGCGCCACGCTACTGGCGCCCGCCGCCACGACCTCGTGGGCGCGAACCGTTTCATGCTCACGATCCTGCGCGACCTCTATGGCTGGCAAGGCGAGGACCTCATACCCGATCCGATGTTCGATCACGCGATCGAGCGCACCGAAGAGCTTCTGCGTAGCGCCGCCAAGCTCGACGTGCAGTACCCGGAGCAGGTGGATTTACGCGAAGGCCTACACGGGTTAACCGTGGCTGTCACGAACCTGACAGGCCACAAGCTCCCCACCGGCTACTCAGAAGGGCGTGTGATGTGGCTGGAGGTCACCGCACACTACGGTGACACGCTTGTATACGCGTCCGGGCGCTGGGACCCGGGCAATGCCGCATTCACCGACGGTATCGAGGGCGACGCCCAGATACGCCGCTATGAGGCCATCGCGGAAGACGCGGACGACGGCACGCGTCTGCACCTGTTGCGGAACAACCGATGGATCGTGGATAGCCGGATCCCACCCAAAGGTCTCGTGCCCCACATCGACACCGATCCGGTGGGCAACCGCTACGCGTTGCTCGGTGGAGGCACGCACTGGCCCCACACCGACACTGCCGCGTACAACTTCGACGCGTTGCCCGTGGAGGACGCCACACCCGACGATCCACGCGACGATCGCCTGACCATCAACGTCCGACTCCTGCTGCTGATCAACACCTCTACGTACCTGAGCTTCTTACGTGACGAGAACCATAGCAACGCCGCTGGCGAAACCGTCTTCCAGTTGTTCGAAGAGCGGGCAGGGGCGACCCCTGTCGTACTCGCCGAAGACAGCGCGATCATTGCACTCGGAGGGCTGGCCCTCCCCGGAGACGACACCGAAGATACGGCGGGCTCGCCCACAGATACCGCAACGGACACGGGCGCGACGCCGGACACGAGCAGCAGCGAGAGCAGTAGCGGACCGGCCACGGCGGACGGTCCCCTACCCGGCGGCTCCCCTGCAGACACGAGCGAGACTGCGCAGGAATCGGGTGCGGGCGCGCTACCGGCGACGGAGCCCGACTCGTGTTCCTGTCGTAGCTCGAAGTCGCCGGCGGACCTCTTCTTCCTAGTGGCCGCCGCCTCCATCGGCCGCCTCCGCAGGAAGCCACGGCGAAACCCGCCGAACCCCTCGAAACGAACCATTCGATGATCACGCACGCACCCCATTTGTCCCACCACCTCCACCGCCTCCGCCACCTCCCGGTCGTTGCTCTCCTGATGCTCGCGCCCGCCTGCACAGGCGGTGGCACGGACAGCAGTAGCAACGAACACGTCGAGGCGTCCAGCGCAGCGCCAGCCACCGAATCCCCCGAGAACCTCGACCCCCATGCCACACTCCTAGGAGAGGTGGATCTCGAGCGGGCATGCGCCATAGATAGCGCCGAAAAAGTCACTTTTCTGGCCCGCCTCGTGGCTTGCGTCAACCTGTCCTCCCCCTGCACCATCCCCACGAGTCCCCATCTTGAGCTACGCGGGGATACGGTGACGTGTCCCGCCACTGGGACCCAGTCGATGGCGACCCAAGTCACCCGCGACGGTCGCTACCAAGCCGAAGTTCAGGTGGCGCTGACGGGGGGAGACCACACAGGCTGGTGCTTCGGCCTCACAAACGCCGATCCCCAAGTCCTTGTGGAGAAAAGCGCCCTCGAAGACCGCGCGGACATCGATACAAATTGGCTCTACGACACCACGTGCACGCCGCCCTAATCTGAAGTTCCGGGGAGGTCATCCGCCGAATTCGCCGCGGTGAGCCCGTTGTCCGCGACCACCAGGCCGGGTGGTAGTCCTCAACATGAGCGCCTGCTCGATTCACAGGTCCGAGCGGATGAGGGTGAGGTTCGTGGCCACTCCCCCGCACTCCGTCGATGCGTCCGGCCCCGCACACGATCCTTCTGCCCCATCCGTCCATCCGAAACCCCACAAGCGGTCCTTCATCACACGATGGCGAGCGCGAGCGCGCTCGGGGCACAACGAGCGGCAGGGCCACCATCCCCGCCACGGATGGTCCCACTCACCCTCGACGGAACAGCTAAAACTCGACGCCTGCAACGAAGCCCGGCCACAACCGGACGCCGGCCGACTCCATGTCCGTCTCGTAGACGGTCCATGAATATCCGGGGCGCCGACGGTCGCCCTCACTTCGTGTATCCACGGCCACGTTGAACGTGGGGCCACCCCACACCGAAAATCGTGATCCGGCTTGGGCGCCGATGGTCAGTCGCAGAGACTCCACAAGTACCGGGTTTTCGCGAAATCGGAACTGGGGCATGAATCCCATCGCCACTGCGTCGAGCGCAAGCCAGATCCTGTCGGGTACGGGATACCAGTAGCCGCCGAACCCCAACCCCGCCAGCACACCGGCTCCCGAACCACTTGGATGCGCCCCGACTGCAAACATCGTGTACGTGTGTCGAGCTCGAAGTCGAACGGCGAGGTTGAGAACCGCGATGTCGCTCGTGAATGCATCGACCCGCACGCCGCCCTTGCGAGTGATGCCGATGAGACCGATGGATGCATCCGCATCGTCCGCGTAGTTGACCAAGCCTATCTGCACGCCGTCGACCCGGCCCGTGGCCAGGTTCAACAAGCCGATCTGCGCGCCCGATACATCGGGGGCGACGTTCACGTTGCCGACCTGACCCCCGTCGACTTCCTTGCGAGCGACGTTGATTCCGGCCGAGGCTTGCACACCTGAGACCCCACCGGCAGCCAGGTTGATCCCCAAGCTGCCCTGGAAGCCGTCGACGTGACCCGCCGTAATATTGCCTCCCACCGCCAACTGGACCCCTCTCACATCACCCTCTACGATATTCGCTCCGACAGCGGCCTGCCCACCCTCCAGCGGGCCTTTGGCGTGGTTGAGGCCGATCGAAAGCTGTGCGCCCGATACATCGGGCGCGACGTTCACATTGCCGACCTGACCGCTGTGGATTTTCTTCCGAGCGACGTTGATTCCGGCCGAGGCTTGCACACCTGAGACCCCATCTGCAGCCACGTTGATCCCCAAGCTGCCCTGGAACCCGTCGACGTGACCCGCCGCAATATTGCCTCCCACCGCCAACTGGACCCCTCTCACATCACCCTCTACGATATTCGCTCCGACAGCGGCTTGGCCACCCTCCAGCGGGCCTTTGGCGTGGTTGAGGCCGATCGAAAGCTGTGCTCCGTGAACCATTCCCCCCGACGAGCTCACGCCCAACGCCACCTGTGCACCTTGGAGATCTTCTTTGACAAGCGAGCCACCCAATGATACCGCGGCCCCCTCGAGACGATCCACTTGGCCCCAAACCAAGTCGAAGCTCCAGTTATTCGTCACCTTCTTGTCTTTGACCGCCGCGTTGACCGCCGCGTTGATCGAGAGCGGCGGAACGATGCCCACATTGACAGGCACCGTCTGGTAGTCGCTGCGCACTTCCTCTGACTCTGCTTGTTCGCCTCCCGTCACGGTGGGCTCAGCCTCGGCTTGTACGCCTCGCGTCACGGTAGGCTCAACCTCGACCAGGGTCAGTGACGATGCCTCCACGAGGACCGAACGCCCGTCGCCAATCTCGAAACTTGCGCGCCAGTGCTTCTTGCCGTCGTCCACCGTGATCTGATAGGTGCCCGGCTCCAAGGCCAAACGAACCACTCCCGCGTCCGTCCCCTTGAAGAGTTCGGCAACGAGGTTGCCCTGAACATCACGCACGTACACGCGGCCACGCAGCGACGCAGCAAGTTCGACCGTCGCCGTTGTCTCGCGCAGATCGGTCATGATCAGATCGCCGCTGCCGCTAAGTCGGATATCATAGGCCGGGTGCTGCGGGCCCCCCTGAGTAGTCTCGGTACGAGCTAACGTTTCGTCGAACGCAAACCGATAGGCCTCGTTGAGCGTGACTTGCCGGTTCTTGTCTACATCGGCCGCTCCACGCAAACCGGTCACGAGGAAGTGGGTGAAGAACGATCCGCCGACACGATCGGATTCTTGGGCGGCTTCGTCGGCCGAACTTGAGGCGAGAAACGCATGGCCTTTGACCGCGGACGAGCCGACCAAGAACGGCGCTCGCTTGGTGCCACCTTTGAGTCGGGTAAACGCACCAGAGGCGCACGAATCCAAGATGGCAATGATCACATCAGCCGGAACAGTATCGATCCACTCTCGCAACGTCGCGTAGGGCACTTGACGCTCGCCGAGCAGCAGGCCCGACTCGTCGGAGTGCCCCGAGTAGTAGAAGACAAACTCGACTCGACGCCCGCCGCCTTTGGCCGCTTCCACGCGCCGAGCCAACTCGGAGAATGCGCCTTGGAGGTCCGCCGGCTCGGGATCCGTTAGCAGCGCTTGGGAGTCGCTGCCAACTCCTCCAATGTCGCGCATGACACGAGCCACCGCTTTGGCGTCAGCGCCCGCGTACTGCAACATCACGCGATCCCCCCCGCCATGGTTGGCGCCAACAAGCAGCGCAAAGCGCTCCACTGCGACGACCGGCGCCATAGGTTCGTTTGGCGCCCAAGCAGCCAATCGTGGTGATGATCGTGCCGATGGCAGAGCCGCGACCGCGATACCGCTGCTCAACGCAACGCCGGCACAGAGCACCCACCCAACCCCACGAAGGCCGGTCCGAACGAACTGTTGTCGCCGAGCAACGGCCATCAGCTTGCGCACAAATCCACCGCCGAATTCCTCGTTGCAAAGCAGGTGATCACGGGTGAGAGCACGTGACAATCGAGAAAACTGAAACGCTCGAAAGGACATGGACATGCCGAAGGCCAAGATCCGCAGGTGAGCTACTGCGCGGGCTTGCGCAGCAACAGCGAAGACTGTTCAAACGCGTCGGGCAACGCCAGCGACTGGCGCGTACGAGCCGCCTTATCACGCGCTAGCGTCTCGGCGGCGCGCACGATCGCAGCCGCATCGACGCTGCTAGCGACGACTTGCTCGCGATCGAAGGTAACGAACATGAAACGCTCGAAATTTGGTGCGTCGTCGAGTTGGTAAGAAAAGTCGAGTGCGACCTCACCAAGGCCGTCGAGCTCGGTCGACGCCGAAACCTGGGCCGGATGGTGTAACGTAACGACGCCACGTCCGTCGAACGACAAGATCACACCGTGGGTGCGGCCCGACGCAACATAGCCAAGCTGCAGCACATCACCCGGCTGCACCGCCGATCCGTCTTCGAGCTGTTCGATCTCGGAGCCGCGTTTGCGAGCTACGGTGAGATGTGGCGCCATGCCTTTGCTCCGGGTTGACTCGATTTCGGCTGTAGGGGCGACTGGAGTCCGGACCTCGACTGCCGCCACGACCTGGGTCGATTGGGTCGATTGGGTCGATTGATCTTTGGGTTGGTCTCGTACCCACAAGAGCACGACGGCCGCAGCGGCCATCGTCGGGACGGTCACCCACAACTGTTGTTTCGTCTTCTGTCGTCGCTGTCGACGGCTCGCCTCGCCTCGTCGTGAAACTTCTCGAGCGACGGCGCTCGGCGGAAGCTCGCTCAGGATCTCGACGTTCGACAAGGCCACGGCATCGAGACGAACTTGCAATTGGTCGCCGAGTCGATCCTGGAGCCTCTCCATCGCGGCACGAGGCAGCTCGTCGAGGGCCAGCTGCTCGACAAACAGCTGCGGTACGTCCTCTCGTTTCATGACCACTTGCCCCCTAGAACACCGAGTTCGAACAGAAGTGTTCCTCGACGCTCGAGAAAATCGATCCTCCGGTACGCCAACCAATGGTCGATGCCCTGTCCGCCGATGGGATCATCTGCTAGGCGCATGACGCCTCGAGTTCTTGAACCACCGCCCGCAACTTGCGAAGCCGCTTGCGAATACCCGACACCGACATATCTACCGCTTTGGCCACCTCTTCCAAAGTCATGCCGTCGACGAGATGCATCACGGCGATGGTTCTCGTTGACACCGGTTCACGGGCGAACGCCAACGACAAGATATCGCGCGCGTGGGAGGCGAGCTCAGGCTCGTCTGCGGATGCGATTCGGATCAAAAGTTCACTTTGGGAGTCTTCGGGCCGACGCTTTGCGCTTCGCAGCCGGTTGAGCGCGAGGTTCGTGGCGATTCGATACAATAAACTACTCATGCCGCGATCCTCGAGTCGGTCCCCATGACGGAGTAGCTGTACGAACACATCGTGCATCACGTCATGAGCGAGCTGCTCGTCCGAGAGCAACTGACGGCAACGCCGGAGGACCATCGGTCCGTAGCGGCGATAAGCGTCTTCGACGTCGACTGGCAAGGTGGACTCGCTCGTACCGAGTACCAAACACCGACCCACGACCGTAGTGTCACTCCCCGGCCAAAACTCGCCCGCGCGGGCCGCAGCAGCCCAACAAGAACCCGCCAACGCCGCTCCGAAGCAATATGAACGTGGTCGGTGAGCGCGCAAACGTGTGAAATGCGCGAGTTGGACGCCCAGGCTATGGGATTGCACGCACGCCCCGACGCTCGGCGCTCCACACTGCCGCTGCCCGTGCCGTACACCAACTCGTGGCTACGCCTGCGCGCCAGCGATGCGTTGGGCCCGCCATCGGCGATCCTTCGTATCGTCTCGGCTCGGCACAGAACACGTCACGTGCGAGACGATGTGCTCCATACGACGCCGATACTGTTTCGGACGTGCGCCGGAGCACAGCGCTCGCCGACAATCCGAGCGAATCCACTCCCCGGCTCCCGATTTCACGCCCTCGCCCCCAGTTTTGGTCACGCGATCCGTAGATCGTGCACCAACGTATCCGCTCGCTACCCGCGTTCCACCGCAAAACCAGCGAAGCACGACCTGAACCGAGCGTGTATCATGATGGACAACTTTGCGCGGCGCACGATCGCTAGCCTGCGGCGCTCGAACGGCGATGTACCAGTGAGATCCACGATGACGCAACAATCCATCTTCTCCTGTGCCCTCCTCGGTCTCTTTTCTGTCGTTGCCCAGACCTGCGCAACTGATAGCGGACGCGACGAAGACGACGCTGCGGTGCCCGCTCCGCAGGCCAGCCAACACGGCGACAGCGACAGCGATGAACAGGGCGCGCAGGACGACGACGACGACGAGGCGGGTGACGAAGACAGTGAGGACAAGACGGACGAGGACACTAAACAGGACGAAAGTGACGACGACCACGACAGCAACAAGGACGAGAGTGACGCGGACGAGAGTGACGCGGACGACGACGAAAGTGACGCGGACGACGACGACGACGACGACGACGACGACGACGACGACGACGACGACGACGA
>JAZGFE010000297.1:0-28095 GCA_036479215.1 Nannocystaceae bacterium
CCAGCGCTGCCCGAGACCATCGAGAAGCGCTCACCTCGTCGGAGGACCAAGCCCTACCAACGAACGCCCCCACCTCCCAAGGAATATCACTACCGCAAAGCGTGGGCTGGCAATGTGTCCATCTACCCTGTGACCCCTCCCCACAGAAGCAACAGTTGGTTCCCGGTATCCGCCACCGAGTGCACGGCCTCGGCGAGCATCGACGACGCGCCCGTCACAGCGAATCCAGCGAACTTGGCGACCGCGATACCCAAATTTGCCGACATCGCGGCGAAAACGGCACGTTGGTTGTCGGTTTCCATTCATACGCGCTTAGCCGCTCATGCGGGGCATGCCAAGTGTTGCCGTCGGACGCACGCGACGGCGACTCGCGCAATGCGCGTCACGCGGAGGGTCTCAACCTTCGCCGCCGCTGCACTGTGACGGGGCGGTACAATTCTCTGTTCGGACGACGGCTTACCAATCGTGGCGGAACTGAAGAAGGTGTTCCCGAACGTGGCGATAAACCGCTGTGGTGGCGGCGACATCGCCTGCATTGTACTCGCAGATCGTCTCGATATCTCCCCGCGCGTAGGTAGGCGCGACCATCGAACCGTCCATCTCTCCTTTGGGGGAGGTGAATCCCAACGCCCAGCAGTAGACGTCGAGCGAAGCGGGCCCGAGACCCCGACTCCCCTGCGTCAACACCCGATACAGATCGAGATGGGGTCGTAACGCGAATGGGCGGGAGAGAAGGTCCACGCGCACAGAGATGCCATGGACCAAACTCCGTGTGGCCAAGAACGGCACATCGAACCCGTACCCGTTAAAGCTCACCACCAGCTCTGTCCGTTCGCAGAGGGTCCAAAAACAGCGCAACAGATCTGGCTCGGACATTGGCCGGATCCACTCGGGGAGCGTGGTGGGGTCGCTGTTCTCCGGCGGCACGGCAAGCACTGTCGGAAGTTGGGGGTCGTCGATGGCTTCACCTTCGCCCATGGCGATGGAAACCACTTTGCCAAACAACGGCGACAAGCTCATGATTTTCGCGTCGTCGCCGTCCCCCCGCTGTGCGTGTTTCGCCACCGCCTGCGCGATAGTGGAGGGGACCTTCCTCAGATCGGTATTGGGCACCGTCTCGATATCGAACACCATGGTGCGAAAGTTCAAATCCGCGATCAACCTGTGCCCGGCGCCGAACAGAGCGTCCTCGCTGTGGCCATCGCCCGCGGACACGATACGGATACGCACGATTCGAAGCTGCAATGCCCCTCGGTAGGCCCGCGGCTCGAACAGGATCTTGACCGCCGCGCCGAGCCCGATGTCCCGCGCAGCCGACAACGCGGACGGCGTGTCCGCCCAGATCTTCCCGCCCACGACACCGGACACGTCACTGAGTTTGACGTCCATGAAGGTCCGACCCTCCTTCGTCCGACCCTCTGTGCAGCTCTGCAGACACGCAAACGCGGCGACCAGATCATGCTCCCCGACGCGGATGTCGGCCAAGCGCGGGACAAGGTGGTGGGACGCTGTCGCGGTCACGTCACCGCATCGTGCCACACGCGACGAGCTGTGGGCGCCGTGCGAACGCTACGCGCAATGCGCGTCACGTCCACCTGCCCGCCCGTCGCCGCCCCGGCCATGCGCGCGTAAATTCGCTTCAGCCGCCCCCCACCCGGACGATACGTGCCCTGCACCCCTCGCGGTACGTATGTCGAATCCCAGTTTTGGGCGATACCTCGTCCGCCACAACGAGATCAGCGCGAATCAGTTGGACGATACTATCGACTTGATGGGGGAGATCAATCTGAGTATGGGTGAGTTCGCTGGTACGGGCAGGCTGTATCGAGCCTGCCGACGCGGAGGCGGTCAACCGTCTCCAACGCGAACTCGACGCCCAGTGGGGCGAACTCGCGGTGGCGTACAACTATATTCGCTCGGAACAACTCGACAATCTGATCTCCCAACAGCGGCGCCACAACATGAGCGTGGGCGAAGCGCTGATGCTCCTCGGTGCCCTGACCCGTCCCGATCGTGACCGGCTATACGCCGCGTACGAGAACGAGGAAAGACGCCGCATGGACCACGAGCGACCTCCCGCCCCCTACTGTGACAGCGAAACTGTCTCGTATCTTCTCGAGTACCTCCCACGGCTGATCCTTCGCGTCGGCCACTTCCAAGTCGACCTTGGTTCGCACAGCATCTGGCCCGCCCGCTGCGAGCTTGCGCTCACCACAAGCCTCGAGATCAACAACCTCGACTGGTGCCAAGTCGGGATCGCCACCGATCGCGGTTTCGCCGAGAAGCTCGTCCGCACCATGTCCGGCACCCGAGCAGAAGCGCTCGACGACGGGGGACTTACCGAGGGCTTGGGCGATCTGCTCGTGCTGCTCGCGGGTGCAGTCCACCGCCGCTTCGCCGCGCCACAACGCCCCCTACGGCTACCCAACGCCCGCGCGGGGCGGCTTCCCAGCCGATCAGGCCTTCTGTTCGAGCTCGTCTGCCCCGGCGCGCTGGCCAGCTTCGTGATCACCGAGCCCCTCGTCGGCTGACGCAACCCGCTACGAAGCGTTACACTCGCTTCGTGCCCGCACACGGCCACGGTTTGGGACGCTACCTGGTCCGCCGCGGTGTTGGCTCCGTCATCGTGATCACGCTGGTGATCCTGTGCGTTTCGTTGGTTTTCGAGACACTGGCCGATCCCGTGGTCATCGATCTCGGGCCCTACGCTGGCGAAGTCGCCTACCGAGCCCGACGACAGGATCTGGGTCTCGACGCCCCCTACCTCGACCGCGCCCTGGGTCAACTCCGATCGGCCTGGACGCTGGAGTGGGGCTATAGCCCCAGCCAACGGCGCTCTGTGAGCACGACATTGATGGATCGACTGGGCCCAACGCTCGCCTACGCGATTCCTGGGTTTTGCATCGCCACCACGACAGCGCTCGGTGCTGCGCTCTGGCAGGTCCAACACGAAGGTGGCGCAGTGGCCCGGTGCCTCCGCACTGCATCCGCGCTGGCCGTCAGTCTTTCGAGTCTGATTGTGGTCATCATGGGCCAGTACTTGCTCGCCCACCGCCTCGGTTGGTTTCCGGTGATCGGCTGGCCACTGCGTGATCCAGCGCCCCACGGGTTGTGGTGGTACGTCGCCCTCCCGAGCCTTCTATGTGGATTCCTCCAATGGGGCCCCGACTGTCGCATGTATCGCGCACTGCTCGTACATGAAGCCCGCAAACCGCATCTCGACGCGCTGCGGGCCCGCGGGGTGGGGCGATGGCGAGTGCGACTTCATCTCATCCACGGCATCCTCGGCCCTCTCCTGACACGCATCGTGCAACGCCTCCCCTACTTGCTCGTCGGCAGCATCGTCATCGAACAGGTGTTCAACATTCCCGGATTGGGCGACGTGATCGTGGTGGCTGTGAAGACAAGCGACCTCGCGCTGATCCGTGGTCTGGCCGTCGCCCTGGCGCTGGCCACCGTGACCGGACAGCTAATCGGAGATATCGCGGCCGGCATGATCGACCCGAGGATGCGTACATGGTGAGCTCGTCGCCCCCAGGACCGGGTCACACCGTTGGGCGACGGCTGCCAGATAGACCCACTCAATGCGCGATCGCGGGCCTCACGACGGCCGTAGCGGTCGCTACCGCGGCTGGTTTGGGGTGGATCGGCGCCGACCATGCTCGCCTGTTCACCGCCTCTCATGAGGCTCCGAGCGTCGCGCACTGGCTCGGCACGGATACGCTGGGACGCGACGTCGCCTCGCGCGCGATGCGCGGAGCGCAACTGTCGATATTCACCGGCGTCGCGGCTGCGCTGGGGAGTGTCGCTATCGGCACCTCGCTCGGAGTGATTGCAGGACTTCGTGGCGGCTGGGTCGACCGCAGCCTGATCACACTGAGTCAAACTATAGGCGCGATTCCACCCCTCATCCTCATGCTCGGATTGGGCGTGATGCTCCACGCCAGCATCGCCAGCGCCGCTTTCGCCATCGCGGTTTCACAGTGGGTCGGCGTGTTCCGGACCACCCGCGCCGAGGCTCAGCGACTGGCGCAGAGCGATTTTATCCGAGCAGCCCAAGCGATGGGGGCCTCCCCCTTCGATATTCTGCGTACGCATGTGGGCCCGACCCTCGCCCCACTTTGGACGACGACCTTGGCGCTGCATTTCGTGTACGCCGTGAAAGCCGAAGCCGTGCTCGGCTACCTCGGACTCGGCTCAACCGCCCTGCCGAGTTGGGGGCGCATGCTCGGCGAAGGTGCGGGTGGATTGGGCAACGGGATTTGGTGGCCCGTACTCGCTGCAGCGACCCCCCTCGCAGCACTCGTGCTCTGCGCCCAGCACATCGCGGATCGCAAGGCGTCGATTGGCACGACGCCCCAACGACGCGCGCCGGCACGACAGTCCTAGACCGACCACGCGGACCCACTGACCCGGTTGTTTTCGTCCGGTTTCGTCCTTCTCAGCGGTCCACGATCGAGCTCACCCGCGCCGACGATGCACCGAATCGACACCCGCCCGCCTCAGCTATCAAGTCGATTCCCGATGCGCCGATGCTTCGCTGAGAACGCCGCCGATTCGAGAGCCCCAGCTTCACCCATGGCAAGCACCGCTGCAACCCCCCGCCCCCCCCCTCCCTCGTCGATGCTACAGGTCGACACCACACTCCTGTCGGCGGTCATCACCGGTACCGTCGGCGGCATGTCCATGACAGGCATCAAACCCGTGCCCGTTGGAGCGAGTCGTTACTCCGCGTCGCGCCACAGCCACGCCGTCATGGTGGGCCTCGTCGGACGCAGCAGCGGAAGCGTGTCGCTGAATATGTCCGAATCTGGAATGCTCTTCCTCGCCGGACAACTCATGGGCGAGCCGGCGCACCACCTCGACGAGGATGCGATCGACGCGGCAATGGAACTTGGCAACATGACCGCCGGATGCATCAAGGAGGAACTCGTCGCTACCGAGTATGACGTCTCGGCGATCTCTCTTCCCTCGCTCATCATCGGCTCCAGCTACGCTGTCATGTTCGCGCGAGGCATCATCACGCTCTCCGTCGAGTTCGAGATCGGCGACGTGCCGGTGACCCAATCCAACGAACGTCTGTTCTGCACTACGATCTCACTGCTCCGCGGATCGGGCGCCTAGGTCACAGGTTCCCCGCCCCTCCTGACCGCACCCGTCACCACGATGACAAGCCTCCAGGCAACATCCCCCGGCACCCCTCCCGACACGCCTCCCGACATCAGTGCGCCCATTCCGTCACAGATGAGTGCGGCCATCGACCGCCTCGGTGAAGTGTGCGAGACCATGTTCGGGCTGGCGCTGCGACCCAACGGAAGCCCCATACACCTCTCGGGAGCGGACCTGTCCTACGCCGCGGCGATCAGTGTGGTGCGCCACAACGGCAGCTGGGAGCTGGGCCTGTTCAGCGGTGCGGTCAGCAGCAAGAACTTCACGCGGGCGATGCTCGCACTTGAGGACGACGAAGACCCGACGGACGAGGAGATCGTCGACGCCTTCGGCGAGATCGTCAACATGGTCTCGGGTATGGTCAAGCGATCGCGGTCCGAACGCGAGCAAAGTGAAATCCAAATCGGGGTTCCCTTGTTCTTGCTGGGCAGCGACTGTTCGAAGATGGTCCCACGTGTGATGGAGATCCATGCCCAGCCGATGGGCTGTTCCGACTTCGAGGGAAGCTTGCTATTCGTTTGGTGCGAGCGCACGCCCGCAGGTCTGCTCAGCGAGATCGCAGCTGAACTGGAACAGGGCGGCCGAGATGACAAACTGGCCCTCGGCCGTGTGCTCTCGCTCTTCGACGAGCTCCACGAGTTCCTCGCCGACACCGCATCGTCGTCGATGGCTGCAGCGATCGAGGGGTGCCAACCGCTGGTGATGGACCTGATCAACGAGGAGGCCACCGCAGCGGGATCCGTGCACCAGGCGGTGACTCGGACAATCGCAACGATCCGATCGGTGCTCGATTCCGACCATCCTCATACGGAGATCACGCTCCCATCCGCATTGGTGAGCCGATCGCTCGAGGTCGCGAAGGACACAGATGGTTCCACATCGCCGACCGTCGTAGAACGCGACGACGAGATGCTCGAGACCTTCCAGGAATTTTTGGAGGAAAGCGAAGATGGCCTCGACACGGTGGATGGCGTACTGATGCGCCTCGAGACTTCAGGCCCGGACTCAGAGTCCATCAATCAGCTATTTCGCACCTTCCACAGCATCAAAGGCGTCTCTGGGTTCCTCGACATCAACGACGTGACAGCCCTCGCGCACACCACAGAAACTCTGCTTTCGGATTGCCGCGACGGAAGACGCGAGCTGGCGGGGAGTGCACTCGATGTCGTATTCGAAAGTACCGCACTCATGCGTCGGCTCCTTGGGGACGTGCGTCATGCGGTGGAGCGGAACGCAGCATTCCCGCTCCGGTCCGAGGTCCACGCCCTGATCACCGCACTCGACGCGGTAATCGCCGGGAAGGATCCACCGCCGCGGGTGGCCGCCAGCGCCCCACGATCGGCGGAGGTCAAGCCGACCGAAGTCGCCACAACCAAGTCAAAACTCAAACCGGTCATGAAAATCGAGGTCGACTTGGTGGAAGACCTGGAGTCGCAGCTCCGATCCCTGCACACGCTTTCGGTTGCGCTTGGCAGTGCCCCTGCTGCCCAGCCGGTCGCAGCTCAACTGGGGGAGCTCGCCAGCTTGGTCCATTCGCTGCACGACACGAGTATGCGAATGCGTTTGGTCCCCGTCTCGAGCATGTTCCAAAAAATGGCACGGATGGTTCGTGACCTTTCCAAAAAGACGGAAAAACTCACGCGCTTGGTCCTCGCGGGGGAGGAAACGAAGATCGCCCGCAGCATCATCGACAAGATCGGCGAGCCTCTCGTTCACATGATCCGTAACGCCGTGGACCATGGCATCGAATCTACCGACGAGCGCCGTGCCAGTAACAAGCCCCTACTCGGCACGATCCGGCTTTCGGCTTGGCAGGACAACAACAGCGTGTTCATCGAGATCCGAGACGATGGCAAGGGTCTCCGACGCGAAGCCATCCTGGCCAAGGCGATCGAGAAGAACCTGATCTCCGAGGGCGCTACGCTCGATGACTCACAAGTGTTCCAGCTCATCCTCGCTCCAGGGTTCTCGACGGCTCCCAAAGTCACGGCGATCTCAGGGCGCGGCGTCGGCATGGACGTGGTTAAGAAGAACATTGAAGCCGCGGGTGGAGAGATCGAGATCAGTTCGACGCCCGGTGCAGGTTGCTCGTTCCGCCTGGTCCTGCCACTCATCCCGCGCCCCGTGACCCACTAAATCCGGGGAGCGCCGCGCCGTACCCACAACGTTCCGCACCCCCGCGGCGCGCGCCACACTGCGCCGGCCCGCACACAACGAATGCTACGGTTGCGATCCAGCTGAGATCTCGAACGGGGCCTGCGCGAGGAGAACGCCACGCCGCGTACGGACTTCCATCGTCCAGTTGCCAGCCGATCCAGGACGCAGGGGCATGCGCACCCGGCCCGTTCTCACTCGGGTGCCCTTGAGGGGAAGAAAGGCGCGCCGTTGGGTGTCGCCGTCGCGAAGCCAGCGGAGCACGAGGCGCTCGCCTTTCGGGGCCAAGACCACGCGGAAGCAGACCACCACTTCACGATCGACGCCGATCTGGAAGGACGTGTCCTTCGGAACACATCCCTGGCCTCGGCGTTTCTTTCCCACCTCGATCCTATCGACATGCACGCCGCCTGCACCCACACCCACGAGCGGCGGTCGGTCACCGGGGACCAGCGTGCGATTGCGGAAGCGCTTAGCGGCGCGCGCGTCGGTGCCTTCGGGGACACGACGCAACAGTTCAACGTCCCCACTCCCCTGGTCCTCGGCCGCAGCTGTCGCCGCGACGTCGCCTCGATCTGAGGCTGCCGTCGGTTCGGCAGGTGCCGATGCGGCTGCCGCCGTTTCGGGTGCCGCAGATTCAGTGGGCGCGGACCCAGCGGCATCCGTTTTCGCTGGCGCCGGTCCGGCTGGCTGGGCAGCGATCACTGCGTCGACCGCCTCGGTGGCATCCGTTGTGGCCACGGCAAGGGACGCGCCCCCTACCGGGTCGTCGGCCGCGGGGGGGTCTGCGGGAGACGCAGAACCGCGAGTTTGGTCCTCTGGCGACGCGGGCTGGAGCGCGGAACCCGACGCCTCCCGCGGCACGGCCGGAGCGACCTCAGGCACCGAACGCGCCCCGCGTCGGCCAGCCGGGTCCGTGACCCGTGCCGCACTCGGATCGACGCCGCGCGTCGCTTGAGGGACCTGGGCCACGGAAGCGAGCGCGACTGGGCCGCCACGAGCGTCGGACTGTGGAGATCGCGGAGCTGTCGACCGTCCTGCCACAAACCCGAGGGCGATGCCCGCCAGCGACCCCACTAGCGTGGGAATCCAGCGGTTCGGCCTCGCCACCGACACCACCGGCCCGACCACAAGCACCGGATCGGAGGTCGCGGCATCCAGCGAGGCCGGCACACGCGTGGTCTCGGGTGCTCCCAACACCTCCCCGTGGGCCACACCCGCTTCTCCGTCTCCTTCCAAAACGCGTTCGACCAAGCCATCAGGCCCAGATGCACCCTCATCGCTCTCCGACGCATCCGGGGCACCCTCGACGTCGCTCGTCTCCGTTGTGTGTCCCCGCGGCGACATGTCGCTGACCTCCGCGGCTTCCTCATGTTCGCCGCTCACGGCCTCGCCCCACTTGGGCAGCGACATGCCGCCGCTGTCCGCCGCCGCTGCCACCCGAACAAAATCCAGGCCCGTCCGACTACGGGATGAAGCGCCCGATCCCGCCCACGTCTCCCGCTTAGATGTAGGGGGCGCGAGTGGAGAACCATCGGCTCCCCCTTCCCCTTGCGGGTCGATCCGTGAAGCCAACCCAGCTGGTCTCGATGCGTGGGCCTCCGCGTGGGAAACTCTTCTGCGCTCCCCCGAGAGATTCATCTCCGGTGCAGCGGGTGCCGTCTCCGCTGCGTAGCGAAAACGGCCCGACGCGGTCGCGGCCGACTCGCTCGGCATCGCCGAGTCGGCCGACTCGCGCGGCGTCGCCGACTCAACACCCGGCGATGCAGCACCGGACTGGGGCAAGAGATCATCCCAGCCATCGACGTCGATGTGAGACGAATCCGCGGGACTCTTCTTTTCCGAGCTCGACACAGGCACTCCTCGAACCAACACGTTCGTGCTGATGCGCAATTTTGGCCCAGCTTGTCGGAAAATTATGTGCGAGCCGTTACCAGCGCCCAATCGTGCATTGCGTTTTGGGCGCTGTTAGGGAACGCGCGAAAGGCTCACACGACGGGGACCGGGGGTCTCCGAATGACGTGGCGTCACAACCTGGTTGTCTTCACCCAACAGGACGACCATAGGCTCCCACTCCGCCACCTCCGCGACGGGAACTTCCGCGAAGGTAGCGATGATGACCTTGTCGCCCGGATCGACAAGATGCGCAGCTGCTCCGTTGGCGCAGATCGTGCCGCTGGGACCACGCAATGCGTAAGTCGTAAGACGTGTACCGCGAGTCACGTTCCAGACATGTACTTCTTCGTGCTCGTAGATACGGGCCGCATCCATCAGCTCGGCGCTGATGGTCAAACTGCCCTCGTATTCGAGGTCAGCATGGGTCACCGTCGCCCGGTGCAACTTCGACTTAAACATGTGTAGACGGACCATAAAACCCCCTGTCCCGGCTAGCGAAGAGTCCAGGCAGTACGCGCACTGTGCATCGCGGGTCCCCTCCCGTCAATTCACCGCCGCGCACCGCCACCGGCCGGGGGCGTCCAGATCCAGCCTGCCTCCAGCCACGCGTCCCCGAGCGTCTCCACAGCAAGCTTCAGCTGCGGTGCGCTCGTCGAGGTGAGCAAGTCCGAGGGGCCCTGCCAACCGTCCCGATCCCACAGGTACGCGGACATCGCTCCGATCACCGCATCGAACACGTGAACATTGCGGACCACCAGCTCGGGCCACACTTTCTCGAAGTGCACCCCGACGGCGAGGCGAGCCAACATCATTTTCCGCACCTCCCAGCTAGTTTCGTTGTCAGCGCGACGGCTCTTGCGCTCCGTAGCCGCGCCGAAACAGCGGATCAAAGTGGCACGCGGGTGAATCTCGATGAAGTTCTCGTGCAAACGCAAGCGGGCTGCGGTGGCTCGCCGTAAGAAAGAAGCACGCGCAGCGAGAGGTCCCATCCCCTGACCGAGCGCTTCGCGTGGGGACAACGTCACATGCTCGAGCAACAGCTCCGTCGCTCGCTGTGTGTAGGGAGTGACCGACGGTTTTCCTCGATCGCGGCCCGCAGTCTGCGATCGTAGCCGCGGAGCATGATGACGCATCCACTGGACGATGGGCACAGAGCATCGCGGAACACCGGGACACGCGAGCGTGCACGAAAGGCAAGGGGGCAAGGTCAGCGGCGCATCAATAGCGACGACGGTGCGCTCGTCCACCCATTCATCGAGGTAGTCGAGCAGCACTTGATCGCGGAAAGGTGAACGCGTGTCGCTGAGCTCTCCGCCGCCTCGGACGCCGCAACGCACCCTCGCCTCGGCCACCGCCAACCGGGAACCGTCGTCGATCCGCTCGAGCCGAGCGATCGCAGTCGTCTTCCCGCGCCCCCCCCCGAGTCCGATACCAATAAAGCGCTGGAACCCGCGGCTCGACGCTGCAGCGTCCAAGGGGGACCCGCTTCGACGCGCGGTGTCCAGCGGTGCTTCACTCGACAATGGAAGGTGCGCGCGCATGGACGAAGGTGAGGAAAGCGATCGCCGCCGGCAATTCCAGTGCGGGTAGATCGTCGACGAGATCACGCGCTTGACGTCGGAGCATCTCCGTAGGGCCCTCGCCGCGCTCGCCGACGGGCTTGTCGAGCGGCAAGTCGGGCTCGTCCGGCTGATCGGGCGCCCCCCAAGGTGCGGGTTCACCTACAGCGATGTCCTCGGACTGCAACCACTCGTTGATGTAGAGGTGCAACAAGTTCGAGCGATAGCTGAACCACCGATCGCGCTCCGTCGGATACGACAAAAGAACGTCCTTGAACCGACGAAACGCCCCCTTGCCGTCGATGGCAAGCACCAAACGATCTTTCAGGCCGCCGTCTTCGACCGACGACACGAAACGCTCCATCCACCGGTACTGCTCTCGAGACGACGCGGGGTCGAGATGCAAGTAACGGCCGCTCGCGCGTCGCACTTCGTCTCGTTTTTGCTCGTCTTCGGGGCGGCTATCGACGATTGTGTGGACTTTTCCGGTTTCGAGATCGAGATAACTATGGGTTCCAGGTGCGTTGTGCTCGAAGGCGGGCTCTAGCGCGGCCCAGTCGGGCTTCGCCGCGTTTGTATCGATTCGCATGGTCGGTGCTCGGTTATCTCAATGTGAGGAACAAATGCCGTCCGCCGTCGGGCGTCACGTGTTGAATTGCGTACACGCCGCTGGTCAGGCGGCGGCATCTGTCGCGGTGTGCCGTGCGGGCTCACGTGGCAAGCATAGACTGGGCCCACGCACACCGGCAAGGGTCGCTCCGTCCCGCCAGCACCACGCCTGAGCCAAACTCAGCGTCGAGCACGGCCGAGCAAGGCTCGGATCTGGGTCAGCTGGCGCCGCAACGCCACCGCCGAGGTGTCACCGCGCTCGAGTCGTCGGACCACGGTACCGATCCGCGTAACCGCTGCACGTCGCATCGCCCTCCGCGCGCCGCCAGGACGAGCCTCCTCCGGGCCGTCGCCCGCGGCCGGTACCACGCCCGCATTATCCCGCAGCTCGGCGAGCTTCGCTTCGTCGCGCGTCACCGGTCGGGAGAGTGCACGTGCCAACTCGCCCTCAAGGCGAGCGACTTGCCAACGCAATGCCTGCTGGTCGGCCAGAGCGTGGTCCAGGCGCACTGCGTTGGCCTCGGGCTCCAGCGGCGTCTCATCCCCTGACCCGACCACGGCCGCGGACGAGCGCTCTTCGGTGCGCCCCAAGCCATCGCCGTCGGACCCGTCGCCAGCTTGACTGTGGCTGCTCGGCAGTTCGATCAACGTGAGGTGGTCCCCGAGCACTGCATCCGGACTCACGGCCACGAACGCGAACACATCGGCGTCCTCGCTCCCCAAGGTATTGTCGAACTCGATCGGGACCTCGCCTTCGTCTTCGTCTTCACCTTCACCTACACCTTCACCTTCGCCTTCGTCTTCGACGAAACGAAAGGCCGCCGTCACCGACGATGCCGAGAGTCCGTAAACCGCCGCGTCGGGTATGAACGCGGCCACGAGTTCCGAGAAATCGTCGTACGACACGCGATCGTCCCCTTCTGCGTCCATCGAAAGCGACAGCACCGTCGTTTGTCGTCCCTGCGATCGCCGGGACAACACGCTCAGGATGCCTTGCACGAGCGGGTCGGCGCGAAGGCGGGTGCGCTCCGCCACCGCTCCGCGACGGACCGCAGCGGATCGATCGAGCTCGATCAAGGCGACTTCCCACCTGGAGCGAAGCGCGAGTTCAGGCGCATCGTCGAGGGCGGTGAACATGGTCCCGCCGCGCCGGGCGGCTGCCGTCCGCGCACGCGCGGCATCGACAACCATCAGACGGACGGATGTGGACCCGGAAGCATCCGGAAGCAACGCGTCGATCAAACTCGCACCGGCGGGATGGCGCCGACGAAATGTCTCCCAGTCCGGCCCGCACACCAACCGTTCCAAAACCGGGTCAACGATGATGCGATCGCGCCCGTGCCACAAGTCGTACAACAGCTGATAGCGACTCAGCCAGCGAAGGTCATCAGACACGCGTGGTGGTCTTAGCCCGTGCTCGCGCCGCGGGCAATGCCACCTCGCCGCGCACCGCCGCGCACCCGCAGGGCCGCGGCGGTGCGCTTTATGCGCGCAGCTTTCGTTCCCCTCGCGCCGGTCCGCACGCTTGCAAACGCGCCCGACACGAGCTACTTGCGCGCGGATGACTCGCCGCACGGACGTCCGGAACGTCGCCATCGTCGCCCACGTCGACCATGGGAAGACCACCCTCGTGGACGCACTCCTCTCCGAAGCCGGTGCTTTCCGCCGGGGCGAGGTTGGGCGCGAGCGCGCCATGGATTCGGGGGAGCTCGAGCGTGAACGCGGCATCACGATCACGAGCAAACCCACCGCGCTCACGTACCAAGCCACGCGGATCAACCTGGTCGATACGCCGGGTCACGCAGATTTCGGCGGTGAGGTGGAACGCGTCCTCAACATGGTCGACGCGGTGCTCCTGCTCGTCGACGCCTTTGAGGGGCCCATGCCGCAGACACGTTTCGTCACCGAGAAGGCGATCAAGCGCGGTCTCAAGGTGCTGCTGGTGGTCAACAAGGTGGACCGCGATGGCTGTCGACCCCACCGTGCAGTGGACGAGGTTTTCGACCTGCTTGTGAGCTTGGAGGCCAACGAAGACCAGCTCGATTTCCCCATCATCTACTGCAGCGCCCGCGATCGGTACGCGATGCTCGATCCGGACGATCCCAAGGGCGCGATGACGATGCTCCTCGACATGATCGTCGAAAAGGCCCCGGCGCCGGAGGTCATCCCCGACGCGGCGATGGCGATGTGGGCCTCCACACTCCACTACGACCCCTTCCTCGGTTTCCTGGCCATCGGGCGCCTGCACAGTGGCCGCGTTGCGGTCGGCGATCGGCTAGCCCTGGTGCGCCCGGGCCCGCCCGGCGACACGACAGAGCCCGAGGTGCGCGAGATCTTTCGGGTTTCCAAGGTGCTTGGGTTCCAGGGCTTACGGCGTTTCGAGCTCACCGAAGCAGAAGCCGGAGATATCGTGGCCATCGCCGGCATGAGCGAGCTTTCAGTCGGCGACACAGTCACAACCGAACGCGCCGAGACGCGGCATGTCTTCCCGCGCCTTGACGTGGACCCTCCGACCCTCGCCATGCGTATCCGCATCAATGATGGGCCCTTCGCCGGCACGGAGGGAAAGTGGGTGACCTCGCAGAAGATTCGAGAGCGACTCTACCGCGAGACACTCTCGAACGTCGCTCTGGTCGTCTCCGACACGGACGAGGCCGAGGAATTTGAGGTGCGCGGACGCGGCGAACTGCATCTGAGCGTGCTCATCGAGACAATGCGACGCGAAGGCTATGAAATGTGCGTCTCGCGGCCACGGGTGTTGTTTCAAGAGGACGACCAGGGCAAACGGACCGAACCCTACGAAGACGTCACTGTAGAACTGGAGTCGACCTATACCGGCGCGGTGATCGAAAAGCTCTCCAACCGGATGGGGCTCCTGCGCAACATGTCCGAAACGGCAGACGGGCGCGCACGGCTCGAGTTTCGGGTGGCGACGCGAGGACTCATCGGATACCGCTCGGAGCTGCTCACCGATACCCGCGGTACCGCTACCATGTCGTCTATCTTCACCGGGTACGGTGAATTCCAAGGCGCACGAAAGAACCGGGCCAATGGCGTGCTGGTGGCCCTGGCGAACGGGAATAGCACCGCCTACTCTTTGTACCGCCTCCAGGAGCGCGGCATCCTGTTCGTGGGTTCGCAAGCCTCCATCTACGCAGGGATGATCGTGGGGCTGCACAACCGCGACAACGATATCGTCGTCAACCCCTGCATACCCAAGAAGCTGACCAACGTACGCTCCTCGGGGGCCGACGAAAAACTGATTCTGACCCCTCCGCGCGAGCTCTCCCTCGAACAGGCCATGACTTTTATCGAGGATGACGAACTATTGGAAGTCACTCCCAAAGCACTGCGCCTTCGGAAGCGCCATCTCGACCACAACATGCGCAAGCGCAAGGAGAAGACCGCGGCGGGGGCGTAGACTCGAGCATCCCCATTTTCGATTGCCGCCCCTCCATGGGGGTGTTAA
The DNA here is from genome assembly GCA_036479215.1 of Nannocystaceae bacterium. Lineage (GTDB taxonomy): Bacteria > Myxococcota_A > Polyangia > Nannocystales > Nannocystaceae > FL481. The sequence continues at coordinate 14,857 of JAZGFE010000297.1, forward strand.
CGTCCCCGCCGGGTACGCAATCGCGTTGGCCCGCCCACCATGGACGACGTCCTCCACGCAAAGCTCGAGCAAATTGTCGAGCGATACGAAGAACTGGGCGAAATGCTCTGCGACCCCGAGATTGTCGGGGAAAAGAAACAATTTCTGAAACTGTCGCGTGAACACGCGGAGCTCGGACCCGTCGCAGAGGGATTCTCGCGCTACCGCGACCTTTTGCGCCAGTTGACCGACGCGGAGGAGCTGGCGTCAGATCCCGACATGCGCGAGCTCGCGGAACAGGACAAAGTCGACCTCCTCGACCGCAAGCGCACCCTCGGCGAAAGCCTCCAGCGCCTGCTCTTGCCCAAGGATCCGAACGACTCCAAAAATGTGGTCCTCGAGATTCGCGCTGGAACCGGCGGAGACGAGGCAGGACTATTTGCCAGCGACCTGTGGCGGATGTACATGCGCTACGCCGAACGTTCTGGGTGGTCGGTCGAACCCCTCAGTATCAACGAGAGCGCTTCCGGCGGTGTACGAGAGATCACCGGCCTCATCAGAGGCAAGATGGTGTTCGCCAAGCTAAAATTCGAGCGTGGCGTACACCGTGTGCAACGCGTGCCGGCCACCGAATCCCAGGGGCGCATTCACACCTCGGCTGCGACCGTAGCTGTGATGCCGGAAGCCGAAGAGATCGATGTCCAAATCAACCCGACGGAGTTGCGCATCGACGTGATGCGATCGAGCGGAGCGGGCGGACAACACGTCAATACGACCGACTCCGCGGTACGGATCACCCACATCCCCAGCGGGCTCGCGGTACACTGCCAGCAGGAAAAATCGCAGATCAAGAACCGCGAAATCGCCATGCAACTGCTCCGTACACGCCTGCTGGACCGGGAGATCCAACGCTACGAGGCGGCGCGATCAGCCGAGCGCAAGGGGCAGGTAGGTGGAGGTGATCGGTCCGAGAAGGTGCGAACCTACAATTTCCCGCAAGACCGCATCACAGACCATCGGATCAATCTCACGCGCCACAACCTCCCCGCTTTCCTCGACGGTGATTTGGACGACCTCATCGACGGCTTGCGGGCCCACCAAGAAGCTCACCAACTCGCGGACGCCAAGCGTTCCACGCGCGACGCCTCATAGACGAGGGGAGAACCCCACTGCGAGGCCCAGCGGTGCAGCGAAGCATCGCGAGGGCAAGAACCCGTCGCTGTGCGGCCCACAGGCAAACACAGGCTTTCGCCGCAGCCTGGGGCTGGCCTAGCGTATGCTCCCCACCCAATGAGACGCGCCGTACAGGTCGAAATCGCGGGTCAGTGCCTGTCCATCGTCAGTGATCAACCCGAGGACTATGTCAGACAGCTGGCCGACTACGTAGACGGCCACCTGCGTGAACTGGGAGCGAGCAAGCGCTCGCACGCACCACAGCGCAGCGCGCTGCTGGTGGCGATCCAGATCGCCGATGACCTTTTCCGGGAGAAGGATCTAGCGCGACGTTTTCGCGCGCGCGTGGAGGCGCGGCTCAAGCATCTAGAAGCCGCACTCGATAGCCACGAGACCCGCATCGACGAAGGGTAGCCTCGAGCAGTCACCGCCTCGCCCCCGCCCTAGGACACGGCTAGCGAATCCCTGTTCGCACAGCAGCCCCAGCTCCCAAACGAAGGCCGTTGATCCGAGCTGGATCAGTAGCCTAGGGTCTTGCACTTCGCCGCGTCTTCGATCAGCTCACCGTCGGCGTCGTAACACACGTCGGTTCCCCCGAGCACGTCGCCGACTTCTTCATTGAGCTGTTCCTCCTGCTTGACGGTCGGCAGCCGGGCGCCGATACGGTCCTCGGATCGACCATTGACCACCACCAGCAGATGCGAGCCATGTACCTTGGTCATGTCGAAAGCACGCACGCGCTCCCCGTCGAACGCCTCCCATTGGAGGTATGCCAGCACGGGTGCTTTGGAGTTCGGGTCTTTTTGCACCTTCTCCTCGGGGCTGATACCGAACCACTTTTTGAACTTGTCCTCGACGACCTGCGTGTAGCTCTGGCCGGGAAATGCGTCTTCGCCGTACGCATATACGATCTTCCATAATTCCCCATCTCGGAAGAAGTAGAATTTCTTCAGCGTCGGGTTTTCCTGGTGGTAGATCATCTCCTCGTTTTCGTCGTCCGCATACTCGTACTGGATGATGCTCACGCCCCAACGATGTCTTGCGGCGCTGTCGAACGCGACGTGATTCTTCGCCAATTCCTGGACCTGCGTCCGACGCCAGTCTCGGTGCTCGTCCTGCTCGGTCGGTTCGGTCGTCCCCGCCATGCGTGTCGCGTAGTCCGCGTCAATCCTCGCGGTCAGACGATCGAGCACGGTCTTCGGCTCCATCCCCCAACGGAAACCCTTCATCAGCCGGCGCACGCCACTGCCCGCCGACACCTTGGGCTTGGTGTCCTTCATCTTGCATTTGCGACGCTTGCCCTTACCACGACAGGACTTCTTGACCTTGCCCTTCGACGGAAGCTCGGCCAGGGCACCATATTCTTCATCAAGCGCGCCCTCGTCATCTTCTTCCTCCTCGCGGTAATTGCCACCCAAACCGACCAACGCCTCTTCTTCGGACGGGTCGATGGCGGGAGAGTCGGGCGCCCCCATCGAACCTCGACACCCAAGAGTGGACGCCATCAGCCCGGTGAGCAGAAGCGAGAGGGGTACGGTCAAACGCGTCATCTTGTTTTCTCCCAAGGGTGGTCGATTCTGTTCGTTTTTTAGACGGCCCGAGCAGAACCGTCAACGCTGCGCTTTCTTCGCGCGTTCTCTCCCCAGCGCCTCCGCGCCTCTCGGAGCGGCCCGCGGTTCACCCACGATCGGCCCCCACCCTCTCGCAGGGCAGACCCTCCTGGTTCGGATCCGCGCTCAACGGGGACCCGCCCGCTCGCCACTGCGGCGCGATTCGTAGTCATCGCAGTAGCGCAACATGGACCTCACGATGTCGTCTTGCACACGACGGCGCCGACGCGCACGGATTTTCCTCTGCCGACGCGCGTTGATCAGCACGCTAAACGCGACCTGCGGTGTGTCGTCGTCCCGCATGATCACTCCGGTTAGCGCACTTACCCCTCGCAACGTCCCCGTCTTCGCCCGCACCCGACGTCCCGAACGTCGCAAGCGGGTGCGCAGCGTACCCACTTCCCCCGCGACCGCAAGCGCGTCGATCAAGCCGCTGTCGACCGAATGATGACGATGGGCGGTCTCGATGAGGTCCACCAACCCGCTCGCGCTCATGCGGCCGACCTCACTCAAGCCCGAACCGTTCTCGAAATCGAGACCGCTCGCATCGTTGCCCAGCGCTTCCCAATAACGGCGCAGCACCTGTGCGCCATTGTGCCAATCCCCGGGCGTAGCGGTCATGCGCCAGCCCAACGTGCGAAGCAACTGCTCCGCACCAAAGTTATTCGAGTAGGTCAACAGGCGATCGACCACGTCGAACAGCGGGGCCGACGCGTACGTCCGCAGCCGGTCCATATGCTCTGGAGCGCGACCGCGCTCTACGGGGATGGGTTCCGAGTCGGTGAGCTCCCCGAGAAACGCAGCGAAGGAGGCGCCCACGTACCGTGCGGGCTGGTAAACTCGACGTCGTACGGACCAGGGACGACCGCGCCGACGCATGCGGCCCGACACCCGTACGATGGTTTGATCCCCATGACGCGAGGAGGTCGCACGCAATCGAGTGCTCCGGCCCCCCATCCGCGCGCGGTTGTCCAGTTGAACGTAGCGACTCGCCGGGCGCAGGAACACGGCCGGAGCGCGACCTCGACTCGGGTAGGCCACCACTTCGACGGTGTTGAAGTCCAAAGACAGCGCGCCACTGGGGGCCTGGTAGGCGAAACCGGGTCCCCCCGAGTCGTAACCCGGCCCGAATATCGCGGGACTGAACGCCGCATCGTCCACGATGATGCGCTCGAACTGGGGTGCGGACGGCCACTGGGCCAGGTCCTGCGCCATCTCGTGCAGTCGGCCCGAGTCGAGCGTCGGATCCCCTTGGCCGATCAGATAGACATACGGGCCCACCACACCGACTTGGGTCGAGAACACGTAGTTGGGGCCGAGCAGGTCGAGCGACGCCGCTGAAGTCAGCAATTTGTGGTTGCTGGCCGGGTTGAGTAGGGCATGCCCCGCATAGTCGAACAGCACGCCCCCCGTTTCGAGATCCCGTACGTGGACCGAGACCTGCGCCCGGCCCTCGACGCCGGCCAACAAGGACACGAGCTCTTCCCGCAATCCGACCTGGTCGAAGGCGACGCGCGGTTTCACCGTGACACGACGCCGGTGGTGTTCGACCTCCCGCACGAGCGCTTCGAGCCTCGCCTGCAACCGTCGCTCCGGGCCCGCCGGCACCGCCTCTGGGGGAACCGTGACGGACTCAAAATGACCGATAGCGGTATCGTCGGCAAGAATGAAGTGCAACGCCCTCGGCGCCCCGGTGGGCAAGGGCCCGAACGCCACAAGTGCGGCCGCCGCCAGGGCGACGAGAGTGGGTACACCCGACATCAGGCACATCCGCACTCGCCAACGCCTCCGGGACGCACCCGACTCCACTCGTTACAACCTGATGTCGATGTGGGCGCGCGCGCGCAGATCTTCCCGCCACTGCGTCCGGGCTTTTACGAAGGCTTCCTCGTATAGCTGGGAGCGGATTTTCTCTTTCGCCTCCTCGAAGGGCACGACGTCGGAGGCGAGGTGGGCGACGACCTTGAACACCTCGAAGCCCTGTCCCGCCTGAAGCGGCCCCACGACCTGGCCCTTTCGAGCCGCGAACAGTTGGTCTTCCATCGTCGGTGCAATCTGCCCACGTGCGACGGTCTCGGCCACCGCCGTCACACCGTCCGCCTCGATCGAGGCCACATCTTCCCCCGCGGCCAAGCGACGCGCGGCTTGTTTGGCGAACGCATATGCGGCGTCACGCGCGGGAGCATCGTCGTTTTTGGGGCGGAAACTCATGCGGACGACTTCGACCCGCGCATCCTCACCCTTGCTCATCTTGCGGTAGTACTCGCGGATCTGAGCGTCCGACACGTTGACCTGCAACACCACCTGCTCGGTGCGATAGAGCAGGATTTGTTTCTGGTGCATCGCGCGGTAATCGGCCCATCTGCCGAACTCCCCGCTTGCTGCCACGGCATTTTTGAGCTCGGCAACGGTCTGCATGCCGTTTTGCTGCGCGAGGTTGCGAAGGTACATGTCGACCTCGTCCTCGTTCACGCTCAGCTGGTAGCGCGCGGCCTCACCTAGCACCAGCTTGTCACCCACGAGCAGATCGAGCACGCCCCCCTGGAGCTGCCGCAGCTTGGTGTCCATCGCCTCTTTGCTCGCATCGGAACCGAGCGCAGACAACTGGTCTCGCGTGTTGGGATCGCTGCGGAGGGCGACTTGAAGCTCGCTGTGCAGCACCACGTCGTCGTTCACCACGGCGACAATGCGATCGAGCGCCACCGGCTCGGCATGCGCCAAGGTCGCCGTCAGCAAGGTACACAGCGCGATGACCAGGTAGCTTCGGGGCACGAACGTGGCTTAGCAAGCGGCGGCCGCTGCAGCAAGCCCCAACAGCCGCGGCGACACCGGTGCGAGCCACCTCCACGACCGACCACCTTCCACCTTCAGCGACCCCCAGTCGCCCTCAGCGACTCCCAGACACCCCAGACACTCCCAGACACCCCAAAATCACCATCGGCCGTCATCGAACCTCATCGGTCACACGGACCTCCGACGCCCGCATCTCCCTCAACAACGCGGCCTCGGCCCGCGCCAGGCGAGGCGCACGGATCCGGCGGATAACCTCGTCGCGAACCGCGGGGTCGTTCAAACTGCGCAGCTTTGGTTCCACAACGCCCTCTAACCGCCCGACCAACAGCTTCCGCCGGACAAGGACCGGCTGGGGTAGCCAGTCACCGTCTCGCAGCGACGCTCCAAAGAGTACACGATGAAAGGCCGGAAACTCGGCGTCGTCGCGGGGAGTGGGTCGGATGGTGACCGGTGTGCCAAAGTCGGACAATTCGGCCGCGCCGGACCGGAGGCTGGCCAACGCCGCCTCGGCTTCCCCGGCGTGTCCCAGCAACACCCCGTGAACCCCACGCCTTTGCGGTTCGAGAAAGGTCTGGCGATGCGCCTCGTAGTAGCTGCTGATCGCCGCTTCATCCCCCGCCGCGTCCGAGAACGGCTCGCGATGCTCGAGCTCTGCAAGCCGGTGAAGGGACGCCAGCTCCTCCACCAACGCCCATCGAACTCGCCGGTCTCCGTCCAGGCCGGAGGCCACCGCGCGCTGGCGCAGCAACTCCGCGTGTATCACCGCGTCGAGAAGCTCCCGCCGCCCGCCCCCCCCCCCGAAATCGTTCTTTTCCGTAGGGGCCAAGTTGGGCCACGGCCTGTTCCAAATCGGCGACTGTCACCCATACGGCCCCAACCCTCGCAACCGCCCCGGCCGGCCTGGAAGGGGCAGCCGGGCCACAGGCCGACGCCATCCACGCGCAGGCCAGCACAGCACAGCACAACCGAGGAGTCACCGCCGCAGCATAGCGCAGGCGTCACCTGGCCGCCGCGTCTAAGCCTTCTACCTCTCGCATCCGAATCAGCTGGGATAGAGCGACCACGGGTGCGCGGGGGCTACGCGAGCCCGCCCCAAAACGACCGGTTGAATTCTTGGAGGATCACAACATGTCGCCGGCATTTCGCCGATTGCCAAGGGGACTCGGACGCGCGGTGCCACAACGCAGCGCAGCGGGTCACCGACCTCCTCCTCCCCACCATGGCTACTCCCCAACGTACTCGCCCCGCCACTCGACGCCCAAGTACCGCGGCCCCGTCCGTGTCCAACGGAGCGCTCGCCAACTACCTTAAGCTCGCCGCCCGCGTGCGCGTGATGACGGCGGAACAAGAGACCGAGCTTGCGTTCGACATCATGGCCCGGCGGACCGGTCACTGGCAGGCCATACTGTCCCACGGACAGTACTATGCGCCGGTGTTGGCGTTCATCGAGTTGGAACACGAGGGCGGAGAGATCGAACTGCCGCAGATCGCAGCGTTCCACGGGGCGCTCGGGGCTTTGGCGACGCGGACCACAGCGGCTCGCCGGGAGGAAGCGTCGCTGCGTCTACGTGAAGTCTGTGAACGACTCGCGGATCTCGACCGGGACGCCGACCTTTCCGAAACGGTGAGCGCCGATCTCAAAGGCCGGTACCAAGGAAGGATGTCGAACCTGCGGCTCGAAGCCCCCTTTCCCGAGGCCGACGACGCGTCCTACGCCGCGTACCTCGACCGCATCGAGACGTCTGCTGTGAACCTGCGACGGGTACGCCATCGTTTCATCACAGCAAATCTGAGACTCGTGATCTCCGTCGCGCGACGTCTCGATTGCGGTCTCATGCCACTCCAAGACCTGATCCAAGAGGGCAACATCGGACTCATGAAAGCAGTCGACCGCTTCGACGCGAGTCGCGGCTTCCGGTTTTCGACCTACGCGAGCTGGTGGATCCGCCACGGCATCAATCGCGCACTGGCGAACAAGGCCCGCACGGTGCGACTCCCTGCCCACGTCACCGCCGACCAGTTGCGGATCTCCCGCGCCATCCAAGACTTCGAAGGATCACACGGCGAGAAACCGACAGCAGCTGCACTCGCGGAAAAAACCGGCCTACCGCTGGTCCGGGTGCGAAAGCTGGAACGGGTGGCATTTGAACCCGTGGCGAGCCTAGACGCGGCCAACGGGCCCGAAGACGCCCGCACACTGAGCGACGTCATGATCGACCACAGCGTGACCTTGCCCAACGACGAACTCGAGTCGCGAGCTGTAAACGCCCATCTCAGCGACGCCCTGAACCAGCTCCATCCTATCGAGGCCGATATCCTGAGCAAACGCTTCGGACTTGACGATGAAGACGAAGTCTTGACGCTGCGCGAACTCGGCGAGCAGCACCATCTGTCACGCGAGCGGATCCGGCAGCTTCAAGAACGAGCGTTAAACAAACTGCGCGGTTCCTTCGAAGTCCAAGGTCTGATGACCTAGCCACCACGAGGCGAACCTATCTGCTGGCGAACACCACCCAGCTAGGCTTCCTGGCCTACCGCGAAAACGCCCGCGGGAGCGTGTCGTGCTTTCGCGTCTACTGAGCGTCATCACGCGGGCACACGCGCGCCTGCGGGAACGCGCCCTCCCAACGGGATACGCCCCGCTGACCCGGCCTGGGGCTTCCCCGGCTAGGAGCTATCCGCTAGGCTCCGTCGCCCATGGTCGCGTCTCCCATCTCCGCCCCACGTTCGGCCGCCCTCAAAGAGCTGGTGGAACGCGGCTACTTCGAGCAGGCTTCCGACGTCGAGGCCCTCGACCGGAACCTGGAACAGGGGATGGTCACCGCGTACATCGGCTACGATCCCACCGCGCGCAGCCTGCACGTGGGCAATCTTCTCACGATCATGGCGCTGCGAGTGCTTCAACGCCACGGTCATCGCCCCATCTGCCTCATCGGAGCGGGCACCGCTTTGGTCGGCGACCCTTCGGGACGATCGGAGACGCGCCGGTTGATGACCACCGAACAGATCGCCGAGAACGCGACGTCATTTCGCAGCCAACTCGAGCGTTTTCTCCACTTTGATCGCGGCGTGGAGAACGACGCGTTCATGCTCAACAACGCGGATTGGCTGGGTCAGCTCGGCTATCTCGAGTTCTTGCGCGACATTGGGCGCCATTTCACGGTCAACCGAATGATCGCCGCGAAGACCTACCGCGATCGCCTCGAAGCCGAACTCCCGCTCTCGTTCTTGGAGTTCAACTACCAGTTGTTGCAGGCCTATGATTTTTGGCATCTTTACCACAAGCATGGCTGCACGCTCCAGATGGGCGGTAGCGATCAGTGGGGCAATATGATCGCCGGCGTGGAATTGATACGTCGCAGCAGCGCCCACTCGCGGGCCACCGGCACCGGCACCGGCACAGATGCGGTGCAGAGTCTCACATGCCCGCTCCTCACCACGCCCGACGGGCGCAAGATGGGGAAAACCGAACGCGGCGCGGTGTGGCTCGACCCACGCAAGATGGCGCCTTTCGAATACTACCAGTACTGGATCAACAGCGACGACTCCATGACCGGCCGCCTGCTGCGACTGTTCACCGAGCTGCCCCTCGATGAGATCACGGCGCTCACAGACGTCACGGGTGCTGCGCTGCGCGAGGCCAAGAATCGGCTGGCCTTCGAGACCACCGAGCTGTTGCACGGGCGCGACGCGGCAACGCAGGCCCAAACTGCAAGCAAACAAGCATTCGGGGGCGGCGGCGACTGGAGTGCGGTCTCGTGCGTCGAGATCGATACCGCCACCATCAAGTTGATCGAGCTGGTCGCGCATCCGAGCATCGCTGCGTTCAAGTCCAAACGTGACGCTCGCCAGCGCATCGAGTCGGGTGCGGTTCGTCTCAACGGGGCAGCTTGTGCCGATCCCAACCACCTCATTCGCGTAGGCGATTGCGGCGAGCAAGGACTGCGACTTCAAGCCGGAAAACGCAATCGCTTCCGCGTACGCCTCACCGGGTGAGCGCCGTCCTCAACCGCTGCATGGACCACGACGGACGTATCCGGATCCGTATCCAAGACCCGCGACCTCATGTCGGACCCCGGCAACATACGCACCCCTCTATTGATCGTCGGGACTGGTTTCCTCGGCAGCCGCATCCAGAAAAAGCTCGAAGAGATCGGTGTGAGCGAAGTGGTGCCCACCACTCGCTCGGGGGTCTGGGACGCCCGCAACGGTACCGCGCCACCCGCCGTGACCCAACTGGATGTGATCACCGACCCACAAGACCGCCTCCAAGCCGTCGTGGCGGGCGTCCGCTCGATGGTCATCTGCTACGCACCCGGATCTACACAGGCCCGTCGAGAGCTGTACGTACAAGGCACGACACGGATTCTGCGAGCGGCCGATACCCTCACCCGCGTGGTCTACGTCTCCTCGACATCCGCCCTACCCGATGGCGATGCGTGGGTCGACGAGTCTTGCGATAAATGGCCCGAGGGCGATCGTGGGCACACACAACGCGAAGCCGAAGAACAGGTTCGTAGCATCTGCGAACGCGGCGCGATCTCGTGGACAGTGCTGCGACTCGCCGGCCTCTACGGTCCAGGCCGCGACCTCCGAGCCATCTACGGGCCCCGAAGCAACCGGACACTCGCCGGCGACGGCTGGCAGCATACGAATCTCATCCATGTGCAAGATGCCGTTACATCGATCGTGGCGGCCCTTGGTTTGCCCCGCGAACACTCGGCACGATTCCATATCTGCGACGACGACCACCGTACTCGCCGCGAACTCTTCGCCGAAGCTGCCAAACTCGCGGGACGTGTACCCCCGTCGTGGGAATCTGTCCCGCCGCCTGGAAGCCCCCCGAGAGGGAAGCGAGTGTGTAACCGTCGCATGAAGCGTGAGCTGGGCGTGGTGCTCCAACACCCGACGCACGACGCCAGCACGACGGAGTAGCCCCCCCTCGGCGCTCCGCCACGTTTCCTCCACGTTTCCTCCACGCAGTCTCGCTGGTATCTGGACACCGCCGGGTCAACGCCCGCCCATACTTGCTGTCGACCCGAGCCGCGGGCGAGGAGGCGGGCGAGGAGGCGGGCGCCTACCGAGCCGCGCCTCCTGCGCTTGCGCCGCGAACACCCCTGGCGCTCCCACCCGCACCGGCAGGTCCACGCCCCGCCCTTGCGCAACCAAGATTCGTTGTTAAATCAGAGCGCATCGTGCTCCGTACCCATGTTTCTCCTGTAGTCGACGCCTTGACCCCGCTCTCCCGTGCCGACGTCGCGTCGTTCGCCTTGGACCTAACGGAAGTCCAGCGCGACCTCGATCGACTCGCCGAGGAAGCGTTATCTGCGCAAAGTGAAGGCGTGTCGTTCGCCACTGCGGTGCATGACCCTCGTTTTCCGGCTCTCCGTGAGTTCCACCAGGGCCTCCGCGACGCCTTGCTGGTGGAAGTCCCACGCGAACTCGAAGATTGGGTCCAAAGACTGTCTGCGGACGACACGGCCGCGCAAGAGGATGTCAGTGGGTTCTACAGTAGGCTGTTTGAGCATGCCTACCGCCCAGAGGGTCCGGCAGCACGCGGCGACACCCTCTCCCCGATATCCCGGAGTGCAGCCTTACAGTCGGCGCTCTCCCACCTGCTTCTCTTCGAAGCGGTACGACTGCGGTTACTCGTTGCTTCGTGGAGTTCGGAGGAGTTCGAATCCCTCGGAGGCGAAGATACCGACGTGGATGCCATCGCATGCACGGAGACGGACGCTCTCTTGTGTGAGCCAGGACTCGACGATCCCCGTGTGAGGCCGATGTCCGTCATCGTAGCTTCCGCGTCGGTGGCGTTGGCGCGAGACGCTGCGCAGCGCGCGGACGTGCTGCGCAACGCAGGTGAAGAGGAGCGGGAGCAGCTGCGCATGCGTGCTCGACTGCGTTCAGCACTCCGAGAGCTTCGTCTACCCGAGTCCGTCTTGTTGGAAAACGCGTTGGCCAACCTGATGGGCGACCGCCGCGTCGAGCTGACCGACCTCCAGGCCGATCGCCCACTCGCGTTGGCCGGTATGTCTCGACAGGCCATGGACCAACGCATCTCTCGAGGCCGCCGCGCCCTCGCCAAACCGCGCCGTTTCTGGCCCAGTCGACGCAAGCCTGCGCTTTTCGACCTGGCCCGAAACTGACATGATCCGGTCTTTGTGATCCGGCCTTTGTGATCCAGCCTTGTGATCCAGCCTTGTGATCCAGCCTTGTGATCCGGTACCAAGGCGAGCGGGGGAGCCCCGACGTACACAGGCCAGTGGTCCGCGTGATTTGTCGCAAAACGCATCATGCGGCGGGTCTCCGCGCCAACTCCACGATGTCCTCTGAGTCGTGATAGAGCGCAAAACCGAAGCGGATCCGGTCCCCACGGTGGTCCGTCACGACGCGATTGGCCCGCAAGGCCAAATGGAGTGCCGCTACATCCCTTCTGCGAAACGTGAGGAAGTTCCCGCGCTCCGATACAGTACCTACGGGTCCTCGCCCGCTAGGCGGCGTGCTCCCTCGTCACCGGGTTCGCGGTTGCCTGACTGCTGCCTTGTCCATACGGGTACCCATGTGGTGGTCGATGCGGGTGATATCGGCCCCTGCACGAGCGAGTACGACTGTGCAAGGCCGCATGTCTATTCCGGGCCGTGAGGCCGTACTTGCCCCGCCTTCGCGCCATGCGCACGGTGCGGTGGTGCTCTGGAAGCCCGGAGTCTCACCATCTTCGCCCCGATCGCCAGTCGCAACATAGTCGGTTGTACCTAGTTCGGCCAACGGTCAAGGCTGGAACTGCCGACGAATCTGGCCAGCCGCCAGCGCTGCAGGCATCATGATCCGATACAACACGGTCCCTCATCACGTTTCGCCACGTCATTTGTTCTCGTGAGCGTGTCAAGCTGCCTGGAAGAAGACTACGCCCCTGAAGTGAACAGATACGTCCGCGGCTGAGCATCTAGATCGGGATCACGAAGACGCTCTCGCTCCCGGTGTTGCGCACGGTCGTGGTCATGGACCGCTAGCGGGGATCGATGGTGCGATCGGGCCTGGCGCCCGATCGAGCTGTGAGTCTCGCCGCGGCGCACGCTTTCCCTGTGTGCCAATAGCAGGGAGGCCGTGTCCCACCTGTTATTGGCACACAGGGATCCCGCTGGAGAACCTTCGCGGAAGACTTCTGACACGCAGCGATTGTGAGCGGTGAGGGATTCAGATCCACTCAACCGGTTGCCCCAACGCGTTGGATGGCACGCGGGGCAACCGATCTGGCGGTCTGAAGGTCAGCTAGCGAACGTTAGGATCTTGGCGTAACTTAACGCAGCGGGCGGATGCCTGCCCTCCCCCGGCTCCTTCTGGGCGCCGCACTTTCAAAAACCAGTACGTCTCACCATCTGCCCCTCTCTGTGCCAGAATGGACGCGTTGTTTCGCGTACTATCGAAGTCACCCGATATACTCGTGAAAAAGCACATATATTCAGATGCCAACTCCAGGCGCTTCTGTGTCCTGACCACATTTGATGGTGCCCCCGAAAAACTAACACTTTTCTCTTTGGAGATAATCAGTGAGTTACCGCTTACTTTCCGCACGTCGTTTTCGTTGTATTTTGCAATTAGCAAGGGGCGGGATTCGCACACTCCTGGCACAGTCGACCTCGCCTGCACGCAAATGCACAACCCCGCACGACCTTCGAGCAGATGA
>JAZGFE010000298.1:0-6138 GCA_036479215.1 Nannocystaceae bacterium
CTATCGCTCTTGGCGTGCTCGCGTCTCCTCTTTCCAGACATGCGCGTCGTCGCACAAGTCCCACCTCCCAATTCGCGTACTCCACACCACTGCGCGTTCTCCGACACAGTTCATGCCAGTTAAGCACCTAGCAAAGCTCACCTTCGGCCAGGACCCCCAACTTGGTCATCCAGGGAGCGCGAAGAGGGTTCTCGTCGGTGGACTTAGGGAGAGAAGAGTGGCTAGCATCGGGTCATGCGGGTACTTCGAAGAGCTGATCGTGGCCAGGCTGTAACGCAGTGGCAGCTGTTCCTGCTCGGCCGGGAATTTCTCGTCGGCGTCGTCGACGGAGTCTTCGGCGAACAGACACACGAGGCGACACTCGAGTTTTAGGAGCGGCACGGCGTGGCGGCCGACGGAGTGGTCGGCAACCGCAGCTTTGCGAAAGCGATGGCGTTGGGCTTCGAACTGGTCAGCGATCCAGCCGATATGCGCGAGGAGGGCCCCAACTGGCCTCCGGAGCCAGACTTTCCCGCGTTGGTGGGCAATCGCGCTCGCCAGCGGCTGTTCGGTCCGCTCCGGTTTGAGCACGCGCCGACCGAAACGAACGCCGAGGCCATCACGATTCTGGACGACTGGAGGCGGAAGAACATCGTGCGCGTCGACGTTCCCCAGCTCGGCGGGATTCGGAGTAGGACGACCGTGCCTGTCCATGAGTTGATCGCCGAGCAGTTCGTCGCGCTCTGGGCGGCTTGGGAAGCCGAGGGCCTGTTGGATCGCGTGCTCACTTGGCACGGGTCCTTCGTGGCGCGGCTTGTCCGGGGCAGTTCAACGAAGCTGAGCAACCATGCGTTCGGTACGGCGTTTGACATAAATCGGCACGCCAATCGCCTCGGACACCAGCCGGCCCGGGTCGGCGAAACCGGATCGGTTCGCGAACTCGTTCCAATCGCCAACGAGCGCGGGTTCTTTTGGGGTGGTCATTTCCGTCGTCGCCCCGACGGGATGCACTTTGAGGTCGCGGAGATCATCGAGTCCCTGTGCGCCGGTGGCTTCGAGCTTGTCGGCGTTGGGTGGCGGGCATCCGTGCTTATTATTGGAGTCGCCGCTTCGGCGCACGAAGGGGACGAGGCCAGAGTAGGCGGCCAGGCATGGAGAGTTGGGGACGACCGACGGTCAGTCGCCCTGATCACAATCGTGCTTGAACGCCCCTTCGTTTATGTTGTCCGCTACCGCGTCCGGGGAAGGAGAAATCCGGACCAGCGAATACGCGCCACGCGGGCCTGCCGGCGCTCTCGCCAACGGGAGACGCGGGCGGTCCCGGTCCACTTGAGTGCCATCTGGTCGAGCCGAGCGACGTGCGCCTGCGACAGCCCCTTGACTCGCCGCATCTCACCCATGACCCCCTCGACCGCGTTGAGCGCCTTCGTAAACCGGTAGCGGATAGCGAACCCGGCGGCCAAGTCGAGTAGTCGATAGTTCGGTCTCTTGTGCGTTTGCCCGCCTGCCGCTTGTCGCTGCAGCAACTGCAAATCGTGTTGCAGGCCCCAGAGCAGGACGTTGAAGCCGGTCCGCGCCTTCCCGCGCAGCAGGGCATCGAGCGCTTCGAGCTCGACGGGCAGCGAGACGACCGCAGGTTCGCGTGTCGCTTCGTATCCGGTCCGCGTCGGAGCCATTCGTCGCCTTCGACCCGTTCGAGCTGCGCGGGCTCTTCGTTGCAGCCGCGAATGCGGAACAGTGACGCCCCCGGACGCGGTCGGCGGTCGGGCTTGCCCCGCGCGGTCTTCGCAGGACGAAGCCCCCGCGTCATGGCGTAGTGCAGGATCGTCACCGTCTCGCCGTACCGCGTGTGATTGAGGTGGAAGCCTGGCTTGAGGTCGGAGACGAGCACCTCAGAGCGACGCGGCTTGCACGGGCAGCGCGAGATCTTGGGCGTGGTCGATAGGCGCTCTCGGATCGGTGGGGGCGGCGGCCCAGCACTGCCAGACGTCGAGGGCTTCGGTGGGCAGGCCCAGCTTGGCGCAGCGCCTCAGGATCGGGGAACGGGGCGGAGCCGGGCACGGAGGTCGTCGAGCTTGGCCTTGGTCTCGCGGCGGGCGGCGCGGACGGTCTTTGCGGTGGAGGTTGCCTCGGCGATCCGGTGTTGGGCGCGGGTTGACCAGTCCGAGGAGAGGGCCTGCTCGCACACCGGGCACGGTCCGCCGTCGTGCTCGTGCAACGCAACGGCTTGCTCGAGCAGCTTGGCGGGCTGGTCGGCTCGTTCGACGGAGTCGCCCGCCCGCTCGGCCTCGGCGCTCAGGGCCGACTCGAGCTGTGCGATCGCATCGGCGATGGCCGACCCGGGGGCACCTGGATCTGCGACAGGCGCTGCAGCACGTTCACGTCTGCGACGGCCTCGTCATCCGTGTCGCCCGAGAGAATCTGCTCGACCTTGTCGAGATCCCACTTGCGACCCGAAAGCGCGGTCATGGGATGTGCGAGCGTCACGCAGGGCCCGGATCAGTCAGCGCCGGTTCTTTCGGCGCCGACGCTTCTCTTCCTTTTTCCGCCCGCGTTCCTTCCTCCGCCGGTCGGCCCGGGACTCCGGCTTGGTGGGCTTGGTCTGCGATTGGTTCGCTGCCTTCGCCGATGGCGGATCCACATCCGCGGTTCGAACCCGTGTGTCCTCGGTCGCGGCCCTCGCCGGTCTTCTTTCGACCGGCAAAGAAAGCTGCCTGTCGGGATCGACGGCGGCGGCGGAAATATCGTCGTGCAACACTTGCTTGACCACCCGGCTCGTTGCTCGGGCGCGCGTACAGAGCTTCGATAGCGCGCAGTTTCTCGATGAGCCGGGTCTCGCCACGAGCGGACATAAGTGAACCCCCAGTATCGTGTTTCCTCTGGAGATGTCGACAGAATCGGTAGCCGGCGTACATTCACCGACGGCTGCTGCACGCCGCCTCATCGCCTTGTATGGCCCGCAGCACGCGAGGATCTCGACCGACGGATCAGGACTATCTACTTGATAGTAAAGTTCAGGGTTGCGGCGATCTTCGTAAGGCCCGGGAACAGGGCCGGATCCGAGAGCGGCCGGTTGAGCACGGGCGCGGTCGGCATCGCATGCTTGGCGCGCTCGTACAACGCCAAACACGGTCCGTTGGTGAGCGAGGACGCATACGCGATCCCCTCGACTTTGCTGTACTGACGGTAGATCGCCAGGGACCATTCCCGTGCCCGGGGCCGCGACCCCGAATTTATCGCCATGTTGCCACCGGCGCGCACGGGCCACCGCCCGGTGGTATCGAGCAACGCCACGTTCGCGCCCAGCTCAAACGCCACCAGCCACGGCCGGTTGGCGTGGCGGTCGATGTGAGCCGTGGTCTGGAATACTTCGGCGAGTGCGGTCCCGATCGCGTCGGGTCCGTCGGTTGCGTACAGGATCCCTCGCGTCTGAACGCGCTTCGGCCGGGTGTGGTGGTCGAAGCGGCTCGTCGTAGGGCCCACGTGTCGGAACGCGTCCCAGGCGATCGGATAGGCGCCACCTCGAAAGTATATCCGCCACAGCCGATGCCGGGCAGGGAGACGCCGGTAGATTGGCTTGACCGGCAACGGCGTCGGAGGTGCGGGCAGCTTTTCCATCGACGCTACGCGCCCGTGCCCACATCCGAAGCGAGTTCCGCCACGATCTGCGGTTTTCTGCCAGCCGATAGCCATTCGAGCGGCGAGACGTGCTCATCGCCAATCTCGAGGTCCACGTTCTTGGTCCGAAACCAGTGGTCGACGGAGACCGGATCCAGGTCCGGGTCCAGGCGGCGGATGACGGCCGCGATGCCTGGCACCATTCCGCGACGCGTGAACTGAAACGCCGGGATCCGCCAGACGCGGCCGTCCCTGATGCCGTGTATCGAGGGAGGCTCGCTCCCGAGCTTTTGGCGCACGCGTGCCTCACTTACACGGAGTCGTTTCGCGGCCGCCGCGGTGGTGAGGCTACGCTTCCAGATCGACTGATACGTCGCCGCGTGACGTGCCAACGGCGTCACGTCGACCTCGGCGTCGACATCCAGGCCCCCCGACTTCAGTGCATCCGCTTCGGGCTCGCTCAGCCCTGTCCTTGTCGCTGGCCCGCTTGGCATGGCGCGGCGCAGCGCGGCGCGAACCCGTCGGTCGAGCTCGGCCTGCGCGGTCACGGAGACCACCCGGCTTTCGAGCGCTGCGAGGTCGTCGAAGGTCACCACCCGTTCGAACGCCGCCGCGCTTCCGGCATCGAACTGGTCGACTTTCCCGACGAACAACACCGGGATATGTCGCGTCGCGTCGCGCATCTCCAGGTACCGGCACAACTCGAACCCTGTGCGGTCTGGGAGCTCGATATCCATCACGATCACATCCGGCCGCGCGTTTTCGACTTGAACCTTCGCCAGCGCGGCGTCTTCCGCGATCAGTACCTTGAGGCCCTTCAGGGCCCTCTTCAGCCGGGTCTGGGCCTTCTTGTTGGTCTCGACGACGAGCACGGTCCCCATGCTGCTTACGATAGCTTACGATGGTCTTCTTCGCAAGATGGCGTGGCGCCGAGCCCACGCGGTCCTTCTCCAGCTCCTTCGCGGCCGGAGCCAGTTCGTACGCATGATGGTGCGTCGCGGCGCTGAGCCGCGCCCATGCGTAGGAGAAGTCGCGCGCGACTTCCTTATCGGACGACACGGCCTCGAGACAGAGCAACTGGACACGCATCGGCGTCGCCTGAGCACCGGGGGCCCGCTCGGTCAGAATCTCCGCGACGCGGGCTTCGATGGCCTGCCGGGCGAGCGTGACGGCGGCGCGGGCCCATAGCCCGCGGGTCGACGGGGCGTCGTGGGAGATGAGCCGCTTCGCTGCGGCGAGGAGATCGGCGGGCGTCATGCCTCGGCCTCCAGGTGCCGGGCGAGTTTTTCTGCGTGGCGGACGAGGTCGCGGTACGAGCCCGTCCAACCGCCGTGGGCACCGCTCCGGATGGCCTGGTAGGCGTTTGTGGCGTCGCGGTCGAGCTTGTTGTTGGGGGTTGTGAGCACGTCACCGCCCCGGTTTGGGTCGTCGAAGAGGGCGAGTGCGACGAGGGTGTTGGTGGTCGCGCCTTCGAGGGCGCGCGCGACATCCTCGTGGACATCGCCGCGACCGATCCGTCGGCGACGAACTGCGGCGACGCAGCCGGCCTCGATGGCCGCGCGGCAGAAGGTGGGGAGGATTCGGTCGATAAGTTTCGAGCCCAGCTCCTGGTCGTTGTGCATGAGCGCGCGCGCGTCGTCGAGACAGCGCTTTATCGGGTCGATGACGAGGAAGCGGAAGGGGGTCTCGGTTAGCGTCATGCGGGGGAGGAACAGGCTCAGGGCCCGGGCCTTGATCCGCGCATTTCCCAGATCTGCTGGGCTCGCTCGGCGATCGGGGCGAAACGCTCGTTGCTCAGTTCCTCTTCGGTCCCCTTGAGATTCGCCGCGTAACCCGCTTCCGATCAAATACCCGTCAAATACCCAGACACTCGGAATTACTGATGTTTTTTGGATCTTGGGGCGCCGCCACGTGCACCGACCAAACAAAGAGGAACGCCGCATCGATGAGTGCGCGGCTCAACCGGAGGCGGCCCAGGCGGGGACGTACTTCATGAGCTTCTTGGCCCGTTGCCGTCGACCGGCACGAGCGCACCTGCCTCCACCGCCTCAGCCAGCGTCTCATTGCGCGACCGCGGCGGCGAATCGACGAACCGTTGCGTGTCGACGAGTGGCTCACCTGGGTTGGTGACTTCCATCCTGTCGCTGAAGATCTCGACTATGGGGCCAGCCCCCGTTACCAGGAAGTCCTGGTGGATCAGCGCGTTGGCGACCAGCTCGCGCACGGCAAGCGGCGGGTACATGGGGACAGTCTTGCGAAGAGCCTGTTCGATGACCTCATTGGAGGTGGACGTTCAGCCCCCTGCTGGTCATCGGCGCAATCGGAACCTTGCTAGCGATCGAGGTCGGCATTTGCTGGCGCGCCGCATGCCAGCCATTCGCCCAGTAACGTGCGCTCCGCGTCGCCGGCCGGACCGGCGGGAGGCATCGTGCTGTTCTGGTCGCCGGCCCGGGCCCAAATCCGTTCCGCTCGTGCTCGCACAGCGCCGACCGTGTCGAATACCACGTCGACTGGAGCACCTTGCCGCATGCCTTCCGGCAC
>JAZGFE010000299.1:0-3542 GCA_036479215.1 Nannocystaceae bacterium
GCCTCCGGCATGACAATGGCCACGCCACGGATGATCGCCGGGTACGCGCGGCTGTCCTCCATCATCCCCCGCTGCCTGGCGTTCTCCAGATACAGCAAGGTGCCGAGGTAATTGAACGGTAAGGGCGGGGACACTATCCCCCCCTCCTCATTGACGAACATGGACCCGCGGACAGCATTCAGCGTGTCATCGTCCATCACCATCCTGAGATAGGTGACGTGTTCAATGTAGCCGCCCACCTTTTGCTGTAACCAGGTCATCCGCTCCTGGTCGTCGTCCGGCGCGTCTTCCATCGCGGCCGTCATGTCCGGGTACAACACTAGAACCTTCATAATGCTCGCTCCTGTCGGCAGGATTGCCGCCACAAGGCTCGCCGTCCCTGGCGAGCCCTGTAACGGTCGCCCTACTTCGCTTCCAGCTTCACCATGGCCTCTACCACCTCGCCCGCGGCATGCCGCCCAGCGTTGTTGAGGTGGCGCTGCCAGGCCTGCTCGGTGGGACTCCAGCGGAATCCTTGCCGCTTCAATATCGTGCGAACCTCCTCCGCTGGCTTGTGCGGGAAAATGAGTTGGATCCGATTCGCGTCCGGGTTCTCATGCACCAGGAAGCCATGGTGCGCGGTCGTCTTCGGCTCCTCTGGTGCCACCTCCAGCTCCGCGATCCGCTCCCGGACCCGCTTCATGTTGCCGCTGTTGTTTTGCAGCTGGTAGGTATACGGCGCGCGCTCGATGAAGTCCCGCGCCTGGTCCTGGCGGATCCTGATAATGTCGTCGCTGCTAAAGTCCAGGCTGGTGGTTTTTAGAGCCAGCTCCACCCGCATCCACCCTTGGCTGTCGTCGGCCTTTGGTTTCTTCGCCAAGCGCCACGCTTTATTGATCGCCTTCATGCGGTCATGTGCGGCCTGCATGCCCTCCAGCTTCGCGCGCAGCTTCACCAGGGCCTCGGGGTCATCGGATGAAATGCCGGCCTTGCCGACGCCCGCGGCTTTGTGGTCGTAGTGCTCGGCCTTGTCGCTGGCCTCTACCCCCTTCCTCATGGCGTTGTCGCTCCGTTTGAGCGCGGCCCGGTGGCCACGCTCCGAGTGATGGCCAACCAGGATCGGCTGGCCGAATGGAATGCCGGCAGTCTCGCGCCGGCTACGCTCGAAGGAGTCTTGCGCGTCGAGGCGAGCCTTCCGGGCCCGATCCTGGTAACGCTCGCGGCGCTCCTCTTGTTTGTTTTCGTAGTCGCTCATGTGCTCGCTCCTAATACAGGTTGTTGACAATGATGTCGTTTAGGCAATCCTTGCGTCGTTTGCGACTCTCCCTCATCAGGCTGGTGCGTTCGTACTGGAAAGCGTACAAGACCAGCTCACGCAACTCGTGGCCGTCCCAGCTCTCGGGCCAATCCTTGGCCCTGGAAAGTAGCGCAGCTGTCACTTGCCCGGTGAAGGTACGCAGTAGTTTTTTTTGATCGGCTCTCTTCATGCGGCTCTCTTCGGGCAGTGGTTCGGGTCGTCATCGGGCACCACAAACGGAGTGAGCCCGCGCTTCTCCAGCTCCTCGCGCTTCTCCTCGGTCAACTCCGATTCCTTGATGATGATTTCGATCCGGGTCGGTTTGAACACGGAGAAGATCGCCGGTTCATAGTGCGCGTTGATGTCAAATGGTGTGCCGTCGCTCACCTTGATCACTTTCGGATGCGCGAGCAGCACCCAGGTCTTACCGATTTCGAGTCCCTTCGGAACCGTCGACAGGCGCCGGCTGATCCCTTGCGTGTCGCCTTCCTTGATGAAGTCTGCCGGCGTCGGGTAGAACTTCTCGCCGATCCAGATCAACCCGTGGCGCCCTTCGAGCGTCGATACGGGGCACGCGCCGACTTGGAACTCCCGGGTAATGTCATGTTCCGCCGTGCGGGTCAGCGCGTGAACCGCCCCGGGTAACACGCATTTCTTACCCTCGAAAATGGCGGCCGGCTCGATCCACGTCCAGCCGCGCGCCTGCTTGATGCCGGCGCTACACGTCGGGCAAATGGTGAGCGCATGCGGCAGCCAACAGCACGGCTCGCCCATCTTCCCGCCCATCAAATACAGCCCGCCCTCCTGGCGGTATCCACAGCCTCTCTCAGCTTCTATTGCCATCATTCCTCCTCGCCGGGGGGGCGCTGCACGCTTCCGCCGACGCCTTTGTGTGTTGTCACCTTGCGGGTGACGGTGAAGCCGACCGGGATCCGGTCGCCTGGTGCGGTCCTGACGAACAACCAATATTGATTCGAGGTGTCCATCAGTCTTGACTCTGCTGGATACAGCTCTACGCCCTCGCACTCGGGGCCACAGAGCTGATTTTTAATCTGTTGCTTGTGGCGCCAGTCGGTGATCGGCGCGCGGTCCTGGCGGCGCAGGGATAGCTCCGTCCAGCCGTCGTCGCGCACGCGCTTGTGGACAACGTACTGACCATTCAACCAGACTTGCTCGCCGCGCGAACTGCGCTTCATGATCTTCTTGAGGCGCTTAATCGACATGCCGGCGTCGTTGGCCAGCTCGCGCCACTTCGACCGAGGCCAGCGCGCGCGCTCGGTCGCCTGTTCCAACGGCTCCATCAGGGCCCGGCGGCCTCGAACTCTTCGACGGTTTCAAAAGTGTCATCGGGCTGCGCGCAACAGCTCCCGATCAGGTAGCCATTGCGCCCGGGGTGCGCGTTGTAGGGGGCGATGCACGCCTCACACACCTGACACCCACCCAGGAAGGGCAGGCCTACTCGCTCGAACTCGGCGCCGTTTATCGTGCCGTCGTCATCGACATGCACGCCGCGCGCCTTGGCAACGTCCAGAATGGTGATCATTGGGCTCGCTCCTGAGATTCCCACCGCCATATTACGCCTCGGCGGTGGGAATCTCTACTCTTTTATCGGTGGTAAATGGGTTCCACGGGGAACACTGTTAGCCGGCGAGAGGTGGCCGCTCCCAGCGTGTCCCGACGTGCCAATCCGAGGCCGCCGGGTAGGGCTGCAAGTGGCGCACGAAGCAATCGCCGTTATACAGCTTCTCCTCGAACTCCAGCTTGATACCGGCCGCCTCGGCCGCTTCGTGGAAGGTCATTGCGTCGCAATCCTCCTCCAGGTAGGCGCGGCCGTCGTGGCTCACATAGCTGCACGGGCTGATTTTTCCCGCGATCCCAAGCTCCTGCAACAGCTTGCGGGGAACATCGAGCCAAGCGTGCCCGGGGTCTTCGTGGAAGGTGAATTTTTCGGTCCTGCTCATGTTGTCTCGCTCCTGGTGGGGCCGTCCCTGGCCCCGGTGGGTGGGGTCTACGCGGTGACGTGGACGATCTCCATTGCTGCCAGGCAGACGGCGCGCTGGATCTCATCGTCCCAGCGGTAATTGACGGCATCGGCGCTCTCGGCCGTGCGCGCGTCGACTACGGCGGTCCAGCGGAATGCCAGATCGTCAACGTACCGTTGCGCCTCCTCCTCGGTGGCGAACCGTAGCGCGTTGGTGGCGAACTTGCCGCCGTCGCCGGTGGTGGTCACTTCGCCTAGATAGCTGGTCATGGTGCTCGCTCCTGT
>JAZGFE010000300.1:0-4177 GCA_036479215.1 Nannocystaceae bacterium
CATGTCAACACGAAGACGATACATTAATACGCGCACAGGTAACGAGAAGTGCTGCTTAGCAATTCCAAATTTCTGTGTTGACACTGGGGTCCACTTTACTGGACACCAGGCGCGCGAGAAGATATCTAGGGAGGGTATGAAAAGCTCCGCATGGGGATCCATCGCGGTGATCGCAGTCTGTAGTTCGGGCGCGCTCTCCCACCCCGCTCATGCCAGTTAAGAGCCTATCGGTAGCGGCGCGACGGAGTCGACTCGCGCTTTGTTCCAACTGCGGGTCAAGCACCCCGGCTCTCACTGGAGCCCACAAGGGCTACGAGGCGCCATGACTGCGCGGGGCCTGCAGCTTTCGGATCGCTGGGACTCGGCCTTCAAGTCGCACCATAGGGCGCTGCAGCAGGAAGTACGCATATTATGACTTGCGCTCAGGGAGGCACCCACGCCCCATGTGCGCGTTCTCCGACATTTCTAATGCCGCAGCGAGCACGACTTCTTTGGGCATGGGTCCGATCAAGTCGTAACTGCTACATCTAGGGGCATGGTTCGCCGATCACCGGACACGACGCCGCGTCGGCATCCCATCCCTGCGGTGGCGGCTCGCACCAAGACGTCATCGACCAGCATCTGCCCGCCGGGTCGCGCAAGGCCCGAAGCTTCTCACCGCATATCGTGCCCAATGAAATGCAACCGATCTGCACCTCTGGCTCAAAGCAATCATTATCCGTGTCCAACCTCCGCGCTCTCAACGACTCGCACCCCCCGGAACCGCAGTCGGCGTCATGAGGTAATCGTTCGCACTCCGGGTCCACACCGATCTGTTTGTCATCTGGAGGTATCGCGTGTTCTGTGTCGGGTTCAGAGTCACGAACGCCCTGCTCGCATGCGATCAGGGCGCATGCGAGCAGGGCGAATGCCGGCAGGACGACTTGTGTCATTGGCGCTCCCTCATACTCAGCCCACTGCGATTTCGGCGAGTGTCGGTCCGTTGCTATCGTTGCGGGCGGTGTCTTCATAGTAGTACGCGTAGTATACACGAATACTGTTGGAGCCGCCGGACTCCCTGTCGGTAGGTACATTTACACCCTCCCATTTCAGATCGATCTTGGCGCCATTGTACTTGTTTGCGGTCAGGTCCGCGTAGACACGGCGCTTGTTGTCCGAGCCCGCGGTGTCTTTCTCAATGAGATCGCCATCCGCATAGAGTTTTAATTCTACTTTCGGCTGCAGATCGTGGTCGAAATGCCCGTAATATTCGTGATCAGGATCAAAAATGAACGATACCGCCTTGATCATGTCTGTGTTGTTCGGTGAATCGCTGGTCACCCGAACGATGCGGGATTCGCCATCGTCCAAACAAAAGTAGCTGTCCTTGAACTTCCAGCGCGAATCCATTCCGCGGTTGTTCCACATCCGAAATTTCAACCTTCCGGACCCGGTCCAGTTATCGTACCCAGAGGTCAGGTAGCTTCCATTTTGACTCAATCTATCTCCCATCAACAGTAGGTTAACGAACAGATAGCCGGGATCGTCGATATCGTCATTTCGTTCCTGCTTGTAGTAGTCGATGAAACTCAGCGCCATTCCGGATGCGCTCGCCACCGATATGCTGGTTCCATGCACCTGATTCTCGTCGTACGCGTGACTCCCTGGGCCGTCGGTCGGTAGTCTCTCCGCGCAACCGTACACGATGCCGTCGACGATGGTCCGCCTGCGCCCCTCCGCCCAATCGCTCAAGCTGGGTCCGCCGATGGAAGAATACCTCTTTGCGAGCAGGGAAGCGCGCACCTCCAGCGGCGAATCGCAATCTCCCCAGTCTCCATCAAGCCCCTCCGATGCACCCACGGTAAACACAGACGCGGCCGATCCAGGTGACGTGATTGTGCATTCACCGGGGCCTCCAGCCGTTCCGCGGTTCCCCGCCGCCTTCATCGTGAGCACCCCGTCAAGAAACAAATCGTTGACGATGCTGTTCATGTCGCTACTCCCTTCGCAGTCGGGGTCGTCCGAAGGAGCAAATGTTGCCATATTCATCACGTGAGGCGATGCGAATGCCTGGAAACCGTTCTGGTTCATCAGGGTCTGGATGGCCTCGGTAATCTTCTGCGAAGGCGATCCGGCGCCTCCATTGAGGTGGAAAGCGTAGAGGCGCGCTTCACCAGCGAGCCCGGAACGTTTCTCCTGGTTGCTCGTGGACGTCCAATCCTCATCCTGATCATCGTACAGGTCCCCAAGAATTAGAGCTGCCATATTGGTCCCATGCTCGGTTTCCTCGTTGCCGACGAAATTGTTCACCTTTTGGCAGTCGTACATATCGCAGACCCCTCGGCCACTGATCCGCCGTTGAGACGAGGACAACGAATCGTGTGCGGATTCCCTGAACACGGGATGATCATCCTCAAGGCCTTCTAAGTTCACCACATGCAAGTCATTGGACGTGCCCTGCCCCGGAGCCCCCTCGCCGTCATAGGTCTCTTCCTTGAACTGCCGGACCTGGTGCGCATTGAGAAAATCCTGTGTGTCAACACCCTCAGGCATGAGGTTACCCTCTTCTCCAGGGAAGGAAATTCTAGCGATCTCCGGAAGCTTTGAGACCTGCCGCAGTGCCCGGCCGGTCATCGCTATGAGGACAGCGGGCCGCGCTGTGCCCCTGTCAAACACTTCCCCTTTTGCGTTCTGGATTTTTCGCTCGAATGCAGCGACTGCGTCGGAAACCTCTCGTAGTTTTACGGTCATGAGCTCCGCCCGCTTTGCTCGGTAGTGAGCGACGGTGCTGGTCGCCCCGCGAGCGATCGCTCGCTCGAGCCGAGCAGTCAGACCTGGCCCCACGCGCTTGAGGCGGATATTGACCTCGAAAGTGTCTTCTGGATTTTCGTCAATCTGTTCTTTGACGTCCGCCGCAAGCGGAGTTCGCTCGCGTGCAGGCGCCCGCCGCACAGACTTCAGAATTCCGTCCCGGCGCTCTTGGGCACCACGACTTAGCGGTCCTCCCTTGAGCACCTCCAGTCCGCTCCTTTCGATGAACGACCCGTCCTCTCCTCCGCTAGACTCGGAGAAGATCGCATAACGACCACCGTTCGGAGCATCTTGGATGTCGATAGTGGGGAACTTGCCGTTCGTCTCGGTGAGCCCTTGAAGCGTACGCCGGTACGGCCTCAGTGCGGACAAATCCTCGCTCGGGTCCACATCATCCGCATCGTTCGTGTCATCATCATCATCTCCACGTTGTCCCTCTTGAGCCGAGCCGAGCCGAGCCGAGCCGAGCCGAGCCGAGCCGAGCCGAGCCGAGCTGTGTTGTCGCGTCTTGTCGCGTGGTCCTCTTCCAAACAGTTTGTTGATACGCTCGCTGACAGAAATGACATGGCGACCGGTAGAGAGTACAGATTGAGTCCACCAAACGCGGGCGACGACGACCTGTGTACAGTTGCGAAGTTCGACATGCTTAGAAACGCTATCATGGCGCGATGCCACCTCGCTCACAACTGGCATGAACGGGTCGGAGAACGCGCACAGGTGTGAAATGCGCAAACTGGTGGGTCGGTGTCGTGCGATTGCGCGCGTGCCTGAAAACTGGGGACCCTATCAGGCCAAGAACGCTCGGCGACGCGCCTTCACGGCAACCTTTACGAAAGCGTGTGGGGCTGTTCTCGCTGCCGCCTACAGAAGGAACCATAGCAGCGGCGACACGCTGGACGGGGTTGCTCGCGGCGTGTTCGCGTCTCGACCTCATCTGGGCGTACAGCGTGGCTCGGGAGGGATGAACAGCTCAAGCTGCTCATCGGCTCCACAGCGCTCAACCGATGGTGGGGGCGGCCCGCGCGTGCCACAACCGCTCTCGCGCATGCGCGGCTTGGAAGAGGTTTCAGCGTCGTCGGGGTGTGGGCCGAGCTGAGTACTCCTAACTGGCATGAACGGGGTCGTAGAACGCGCAGCGGTGTAAAGTGCGCGGGTTTGGAGGGGCGGTCGTGCGGTTCCTAACTAGCATGAGCGGGGTCGTAGAACGCGCACGGGTATGAAATGCGCGAGTTGGTGGACGCGTGGTCGATGTCGGCAGGGACCCACAGGTGGAACGAGGTCGCGCGCGCTGGCCGGAGGCTGTCGATGGGGGGCCTCGTGGTCAAAGCAAAGAGCATGCGCAAGCTGGCCAGAAATCCGACGACCTCACAGTCGGAGGTCAAACATG
>JAZGFE010000301.1:0-33462 GCA_036479215.1 Nannocystaceae bacterium
ATCGTCTTCATCGTCTTCATCGTCTTCATCGTCTTCATCGTCTTCATCGTCTTCATCGTCTTCATCGTCTTCATCGTCTTCATCGTCTTCATCGTCTTCATCACTCTCACCGTCTTCATCACTCTCACCGTCTTCATCACTCTCACCGCCTTCACCCTCACCCTCACCCTCACCCTCGTCATCATGGTCATCACTATCGACCTGGCCGCTCCCATCGGGTGCCGCCGAGTTGGGATCGCCGGGATCCACGCCGGGATCGCCCGCGCCCTCATCGCCGACACCTTGAGAAGGACCTCCGACATCCGAATCCGGGCTCTGAGCTGTCGACGAACAGGACACGACGCACGCCAGCAGGGAGGCACATGCAAGAGCTCCCGCCACCAGGGCGCCGCGACGAACGGTCCTCACATTCACCGCGAGAATATATCACCATTGGTTCAGCCTCCCAGCCAAATCACCGTGACCGCGTCGCCACCCTCCGACGGCAATCCCGACCGATACCGATGGACATGGCCGAGATCTCGCAATCGCTCGCGGACCACGCTTCGCACGGCACCCGAGCCGTGACCGTGCAACACGATGACGACGTCTTGATCCCGTAGAATCGCGCCGTCCAAAAACTGCTCCAGTGGGTCGTTCACCTCCTCTACCCTCGCGCCACGCAGATCCAGCGAGTTGTCGAAACCGACGCTCACCGGCTTGGCGTCCGCACCGAAGTGGCGACCCACAGCCGACGACGAGCCGGGACCGGACACCTCCACTCCACGGACAAGGCCGCCGCCTGCATGCGAGGTGATCCTGCCGTGTCCTTCGGAGCCACGCGGCCCCCCGGTACACTGCAGCCCGTCGCTGCCATTCTTCCCCCCAGCAGGCAAGACATCCCGCCGCACCGCCGTCGTCCGCAGGTTGGGTAGCTGCACCGTGATCTTGTCACCCTTGATCGCCGTCACCACCCCCTCGGCATCGAGGGTCCGCAGCCACACGCGACCACCGACCACCGGCTGAAACACCTCCCGGCCCCGCGCACCGCCGGGGGCACCACCTGCCGCACCGCCACCTGCCGCACCGCCACCTACCGCGCCGCCACCTACCGCGCCGCCACCTACCGCGCCGCCAGTGGCCAAAGCGGCGCCCCGCAGACGCCCCAGTGCGACCTTGGCCTCCTTGAGCGCGTCTCCACGGGTAGGCAGGAGCAGGTCGGGATCCGAGCCTCGACGGCGAAGCGATTTGCGTTGCTGACGAAGCTCGTCCTCGAGTGCATGCAGCTCGCTCACCGCCGCGGCCAGGGCTCGCTGCTTGCGGGACCCTGTTTTTTCCAGCGCCCTCGCCTCCCGTTTGCATATCTCTCGCTCTCGCGCTGCCAAGGATCGACGCTGTCGTTCCTGTGCCTCTCGCTCTTTGGCCAAGGCTTCGCGTTCCTCCCCGATCGCGCGCAGAAGCGCGTCTACCTGCACCCCGGGGTCGCCCAAGATGCGTTCAGCCTCGTCCAGCACTTCTGCCGGAAGGCCGAGGCGTCGCGCGACCGCAAACGCGCTCGAACTCCCCGGAACGCCCGCACGCACGCGATAGGTCGGCCGCATCTCCTCGATATCGAAACCGACCGCAGCGTTGTGGAAACGCGCGTGCAAAGGCCCGTCCTCCGCGACGGCAAGAAGTTTGAGTCGCTCGTAGTGGGTTGTGACCACCACCGATGCCCCGCACGCGACGAGGTGGCAGACAATGGCCTCGGCCAGCGCCGCACCTTGCTCCGGGTCCGTGCCCACAGCGACTTCGTCGAAGAGCACCAACGGGCAAGGCTCCTCGCCACTGGCGGCCTGCAGCGCCGCGCGAACATGGCACATATGGGCCGTGAACGTGCTCAGGTTCGCCGCGATCGACTGCTCATCCCCCACATCGGTGCAGATACTGTCGAACAACGGGATCTCGGCAACAGCTGTGGTGGGTACGCGCACTCCGGCGTGGGCGAGCAACACGCACAGTCCGATGGTCTTGAGGGCCACCGTCTTGCCACCGGCGTTGGGACCACTGATGATCAATGCATCGCCACATACGAGGGAGAAATCGTTGCGCACCGGATCCAGGCCATCGAGTAGCATCAAAGGGTGCCCGGCCTGTTGCAGGTGCAAGTGAGGGCGACACTCACCGAGAGTCGCCCGGTGGGGAGCCGCGGACAGACGCGGTGTTTTGCCGTCTAAGCCACAGCTCAACGCGAGGCGTGCATAAAGGTGATCGAGCTGTACGAGCGCCGCCGAAAGAGACGCGACCTGTGCGGCCTCCGCACCGACGGCCGCGCTGAGCTCGGCACGAACCCGGCGCTCCTCCGCCGCCTCACGAAGCTGAGCCTCGCTGACCTCGTTGTTCGCTGCGACCAGATCCCGCGGCTCGACGAAAAAGGACTGCCCGCTACCACTGGTGCCATGCAATATCGCACCCTCAGCACGGAAGATTCCCAGGCTATCACTGCGGGCGGGCAATACGACCCGACCATTGCGTTCGGTCCAGAAGTTATCCGACAAAGCGCCCGCTACGTGGCGCGACCGGACCAGACGATCGGCAGCCGAGGTCAACGACCGGCGGACACGCCGAAGGGAACGTCTGGCGTCGCGTAGCGCCTCGCTCGCGCCATCCGCTAGTCGGAGCTCGCCCTGCGCCGCGGGTTCGATGGCCCGCCCCAGGCGTTCCGCCAATTGGGGAACGGGAGCCAAGGCGTCGACTCGTTCGGAGCCCCAGGCGAGGCGGCGCTCCACCGCGTCGAGGTCACGCCTCTGCTCCACCGAAGCGTCGGCACGCGCACTACGACGCAGCCGCGCGAGGCGATCCGCCAGCTCCAACGTGTCTCGCACCGATGCCAACGACTCGAGATCGAGCACCGCTCCCTGCCCCGCTGCGCGGAGCAAGGCCGTCAAGTCGCATACACGCTCGAGCGCCACCGACATCCGCAGCTCCGCAGCGCACGAGGAGGCGTTCGACTCGGCGGCGAGCAAACACTCGATCCCGAAGAGTTCCTGATAGCGATGCCTCGCGTCCTCGAGGTCCCCAGCGAGGGAAAGCGGCGACTCGTACAGCACATCCCCCCGCTCCCACAACTCGAACTGTGTGCGCGCCGGCTCCGTACGAAGATACGCCCCGTAGTGGTGGCAGACCTCGAACCAACCGAGATGCCGAAACGCAGATCCTCGACCAGACGCCGCCCCGACCCCCGGCCCTACAGAACCGGACAGCATGGTTCGAGGCTGGAGACGCATGAAATTCACCGCGGCCAGCCGCTCGCCGACCTGGACGGACGCACGACTATCACTAGGTTCGGCGACGGACAACTCCCCTCGGCGCCACGCCACGCCATGCCGTGCCGCGTGACGCCACCGCGAGAGCGTGGGGCGCGAGCCGCTCTCTTTCCCTCTCCGGCACGGGCGCATCAGCTCGTCGCCAAGCTCGGGACCTCTCACCCCAGTTTGGCGCCGGTCGGGCGCGGCAGCCCCGGCCCCCGTCGACGAACACTGCATATCCGCGGGACCATCTATGCAAGGACCGCGCGAAGGCCAAAGGTGCAAGGGCCACGCGAAGGCAAGAAGGAACCCGACGGTAGAGGGAGCGCACCTCCACGGGTCCGCACCCGCATGCAAGCACACAAGAAGCGCAGCACAAAGCTGGATGGGGCGGGGCTGAGCTTGTCTCGATCGGAGCTGGAGGCGACGGCACGTCGCGTGACGCACGGTTTTTCGCTATGCTCGTGGGCATGCATCGTGGGCCCTCACGCCAACATGCCGCCACGAGCGCCAGCCTATGGCTCTGTGCTGTCATGGCGGGTGCGCTCGCATGCCGTGTGGAAGGTACGATCACGCTGGCCGCAGCTGGCGACCAAGATGATGATGTCGCGGAAGAGGACGCCCACGTCGACAGCGATGTGGCCTCGATCGAGGCCAGCTCCGACGACAGCGCATCGGCAAGCGAGGCATCCGATGATGATGACGATGATGACGATGACGATGACGATGAGAACGACGACGACGATGAAAACGACGACGGCGACGTGCCCGAGTGTGAGGGGATCGTCCTCTGGGCGCCCAACGGGCTCGCGGTCGTCCCCGTCGAAACGGAGCACTGGGAAGGCGGGGCCTGTCTCCATTTCGACATCGCCAACGAAACGGATGATCACACCCTTTGGGAGATTCACCTCCGCTTCGGCGGCGAGAAGACTTTCCATTGGAACACGGTTGCCACACCGCTTGAGCCGAACGTCGAGTCCGATTTTGCATTCGAGGGTGACCCCGGCACGGACAATGTCGCCCTCCTCGCCCACACCACGACCCGCATGGGCGTGTGCCTGGCGTGCGGGCCCGGCTGAATATCCGCGATCACGCGTCCAACAGGCGCATCCGGCCGCTGCCCTCGCGTATGTGCCCGCTCGCAGATCGAATTGCCCTACTCGCCCTACTTGCCGTTGCCCGCGCCTACCCAGCGTAGGTCGTGTCCCCCAAAGCATCGGCCAGCGCTTGCTTGAGACGTTTGCGCAGACCCGTGAACCGCGAGGCCGCGTCTCCCTTCCAGATCGCCCGATCGATCGCGCGGGGATCCCCGACGATCACACACAGCTTTCGCGCGCGCGTCATCGCCGTGTAGAGCAGGTTTCTGCGGAGCATCACCTGATGCTCTGCGAGAATCGGAATGAGCACCGCAGGGAACTCGCTTCCCTGGCTCTTGTGGATCGAGATCGCGTACGCCAGCGCCAATGCAACCAGCTCCTTCGCACCGTACTCCACGCTCTCGCCGTCGATCTCCACCGACAATGTGCCCGCTTCCGGACGTACGGATGTCACGACGCCAATATCTCCGTTGAATACGTTGCGCTCGTAGTCATTGCGTGTCTGCATCACCCGGTCCCCCACGAAAAATAACTTGGGCGGAGCGTCACCTTGACTGGGCACCTGCAACGATTCATTGTCGATCGTATAGCGGCTCTGCAGCGATCGATTGAAGGCCTCCGTACCGGCTTGGCCCTTGTGCATTGGGCACAGCACCTGAATCTCCGACATCGGGTCCAGCGCGTACACGTCGGGCACACGCCCGCTCGCCATACGCACGATCAGGTCGTGGGCACGAAGCGCATCCTTCGCCGGGATCACGTAGAACTGCCCGTCGTCACCTTCGTCCGTGCACAGCTTTTCGCCGTGCAGTACACGGTGCGCGTTGACGACGATGGATGACCCTTCGGCTTGCCGGAAGATCTTGTTGAGACGCACCACTTCGACCGGCGTGTCCTCGCCCTCGTGGGCGTCGATGAGGTCGCGCAGCACGTTCCCGGGACCAACCGACGGAAGCTGCTCCGCATCTCCGACGAGCATCAACCGATGCTGAGGGGTAAGGGCCGAAAACAGCGCCTCGGCCAGTTTCAGATCGAGCATCGAGGTTTCGTCGATCACCACCAACCCCGGCGGCAAAGGATGGTTGGCGTGGTAGTGGAACTGCCCCGAGTTGCCTTGAATCTCCAAGAGACGATGCACCGTTTTCGCCGGCATTTCCGTGGCCTGTTCGAGCCGTTTCGCAGCCCGTCCCGTGGGAGCCGCCAGGAGAGGCTCCATCGCATAGCGCCTCGCCAAGCCGATCACATGCCGCATCACCGTGCTTTTTCCCGTCCCCGGTCCCCCCGTCAGGATCACCACGCCGTTGTCCGCGATGGCCCGAACCGCCGCGGCCTGCCCCGCGCTGAGTTCGTCTGGCAACCTCCCCACCTCCCAGCGATCGTGGTCGGCGACGGCCAATTCGGAGAGCGAGCGTGCAACGTGGGTCTCCGCCTGCACGACACCTCGAGGGAAACACAGCGGCGCGTTTTCCCCATCCCGCTCTTCGATCACCAAAACGGTGTCCGCCGCCAAGACTTCGATCGCGGCCGCGACTCGCTCCGCGCCGAGGCCCAACACCGCGGTCGCGGCGTCGGAAAGACGATCGACCGGCAACGCACAATGCCCGTCGAGCCCCGCCCGCTCCAACGCGAACAGAACCCCCGCCTCACAGCGCTCATCGCTCTCCATGTCGACCCCCAACGCCCTCGCCATACGATCGGCAGTGAGAAATCCGATGCCATGCACCTCCCTCGCCAGGAGATAGGGATGGTGCTCGATCATCGCCAGCGCGTCCGCGCGGTATCGCCGATGGATAGCGTAGGCCAAACGAGGCGATAAACCCAACTCCACCAGACGATTTTCCAAGTCTGCCATATGACCGACCTGTGTCCGATGATAGGCATCGATACGCTGGAAGGTCCGCGGACCGATGCCCGCCACCTCCAAGAGCCGGCGCGCATCTTTTTCCATGATCTCCAGCGTATCGTGCCCGAATCGCTCGACGATTCTCTCGGCCATCACCTCTCGCAAGCCAGGATAGCGCATCAGGCGACGCCGAATTCCGGCGAGCGTGGTGGGCAGGCGCGTCTGCAGGCGCTCGAACTGGAACTGCCGCCCGTGCTCCGGATGGGATACCCACTCGCCGGTCAAGGCCAGCTCCGACCCTTCATCCACACCGTTGCTGCGTCCCACGGCGGTGATCAGTGCCAACTCATCGGGCACCCGCAGTCGAACCACCGTATACCCCGTCCGCGCATCGAAGTAGACGGCGCGTGCCACCACCCCACATAGGGGCCCTGGTGCCGCTTTGGTTCCCTCGCGCACCGCCCAAGCATCCACCAAGCGAGACGGATCTCCAAGTGCCCACCATCCGCCCACCATCCGCCCACCATCCGCCCACCATCCGCTCGGAGCTCGAGCGGGCCGAGGATGCCGATCAGGCCGTCCCTCCCCGACACCTCCCTGCACCCACCGTCACCTCCTCTCCACTGCGGTCGCGCGCGCGCCACCGGGGACTAGACAATACCCGCGCGCTACCCTAGCTTGCGCGCGATGCAACGCACATTCGCGCTAGTCAAACCTGACGCCGTAGCCGCCGGCCATCAGGGCGCCATCCTAGCTCAGATCCAAACCTCGGGGCTCCGCCTCGTCGCCGCCAAAACCTTGCGACTCTCGACCACGCAGGCCGAGGGTTTCTACGCCGTGCACGCGTCACGCCCGTTTTTCAGCGACCTCGTGAAGTTCATGACCGAAAGTCCCGTGCTCGCCATGGTGCTCGAGGGAGAGGACGCCATCGCTCGGTGGCGCGAACTCATGGGCCCCACCGACGCCAAACAAGCGCCGAAACACACCATGCGTGGCCAGTTTGGTTCGGACATCGAGCGCAACGCGACCCACGGTTCCGACGCTGAAGAGACCGCTCTCTTCGAGATGGGCTACTTCTTCAGTGGTCTCGAGCTCGCGGGGCTCTAGCCGCTCTCGGGGCGCACACCACCATGGATCAGCTCGCGGTCATCCGCCCCCCCGCCCAAGCGATCCCACGCCCGTCGACACCGAACCTCCGCGGGCTCGACATCGACGAGCTGCGCACCTGGGTGGCCACCGCCGTCGGGGGCCCGAGCTATCGCACCCAACAGCTGTGGGCTTGGATCCACCATCGCCGCGTACTCGAATTCGCGGCCATGACGAATCTGGGTCGCGTCGATCGGAAGCGCCTTGAGCAACGAGGGTCGCTCTCCACGTTGAACGTGGCACAGGTCGAGCGCGCTCAGGACGATACACGCAAGCTACGTTTGCGCACCCACGACGGCCACGCCATCGAAAGCGTGCTGATCCCGAACGATGAGCGCGGCTACACACTGTGCATCAGTTCCCAGGTGGGATGCGCATTGACTTGCAGTTTCTGCGCCACCGCTACCCTTCCCTTCGCACGCCACCTCGCTGCGTGGGAGATCGTCGATCAAGTCTATCGAGCGGTGGCTCTCCTTGAAGAGACGACCGCAGATCCCAGCCCCAAGCGCCAGATCACGAATTTGGTGTACATGGGCATGGGCGAGCCCTTGCTCAACTTCCAAGAGGTTCAGCGATCGATCGCCATCTTGACGCACCCGGATGGCCTGGGCATCGCGGGACGACGCATCACGGTCTCCACTGCAGGGGTGCTACCCGCCATCGAACGGTTCGGGCGCGAGGGTCTCGGCGAGCGCGTCGGACTGGCGGTCAGCCTCAACGCGAGCACGGACGCGGTACGCGATGAGATCATGCCCATCAACCGACAATGGCCGATGGCCGAGTTGCTCGCCTGCGTGGGCGCGCTGCCAGAAAACCGCAGACGCGATCTGACCTTCGAGTATGTGTTGTTGGCGGAGGTCAACGACACCCCGGCGGATGCACAACGCCTCGGTCGGCAGCTGCGATCGCTCCGCTGCCACGTCAATATCATCCCTTTCAATCCCCACCCCGCGTCCCGCTACCGTCGCCCACCCGCACGACGCATTTCAGCATTCGTGACCCAACTCCGCGCCGCTGGTGTCTCCGCCTACCTCCGAACGCCGAGAGGGGACGACATCGGAGCGGCCTGCGGTCAGCTCGCCCTGCAAGAGCCGACACTGCTCGCCTCGAACGCCCCGCAATAGAGATCAAGCACGGTCCACCCTGTCGGCGCCGTCCACACGCGCGCGCATCGGTGCACGCAGCTCGGCGAGTGTTTCGACCATCCGGGCGCGGACCAGCCTACTGAGCGTCGCCGCGTCAGAGTTGGCCTCATCGAGTTTTACGGGCGCCAGCACGCGCACACGGACTTGAAGGTCGGTAGCGCGAAATCGCCACCCCCGGCTGGGCAGGATGCCCCGAGTACCGTCGACGACCACCGGAATCACCGGAACCCCCGCTTCCACCGCCAAGTTGAACGAACCTTGCCGGAAGGAATGGATCTCACCATCGGGAGAACGGGTGCCCTCTGGAAACATGGCGACCGACGAGCCCCGCTTCAGATGCTCTCGACACGCACCCAACATTTTCACCACACTCGGGCGGTCGCCGCGGACCAGCCGCACGTAGGCGTTCATGGACATATTCCAGCCGATAAACGGGATTTGGAAGATCTCCGACTTGGATACCCACTTGAAGTGTTTCTTGATGCCGAAGAGGACGAGAATGTCCGCGTAGGACTGATGATTTGCCACGATCATGTAGCGCTTGCCATCCACGATGTGCTCCCGGCCCTCAATGTGCACATCCCAAAACGGGCACAGCTGGATATATTGGAATCCCCACCAGCAGGTGAAACGATGCAGCAGGGTCAGCCGCGGGTCGAAGGGCACGGTAACTGCCCACAACATCACAGCGATGAGCCAGAAGACCGCGGAGCTGGTGGGAAGATAGATCCAAAACGCAAGTGAAATGACAGCCGACATATGGGACCCGCCCATTGAACACCACTGCGTCCCCGGCCTGTGCGCAATCTGTACGAGAGGCGACACGGGCGTCGCGTGATCCCGGCAAGCGCCCCCCATGGCCTCGACGACCGCACCTCGACCGCACCTCGACCGCACCCCGACCGCACCCCGACCGCACCCCGACCGCACCCCGACCGCACCCCGACCGTACCCCGACCGTGGAACGCCGCGTCTCCCGTCGCCCGACGCCACCGTCCGCGTCGGTGCCGCGGCAGTGGCGCGGCACGCCAACCGAAACGATGCCCAGATCAACCTGCATCCGGTACTGTGGTCTTCGCGCGCGTTGAACCACGCGTCGAATAAATTTCTGTCGATCCGCATACCGCGAGGGGCACCACGGGGCGACGCGGCCGCCGGGCCATCCCAAGGCATACGACACCATGCAAATTTTGTATCTCGGACTCGGTGGTCTCCTCGCCCTACTCAGTACACGCTGGCTCGCTCATCACCCGCCCGCGCGTGAACTGAAAGGCTGGGCAGCGGCCTTGGTGCTCGTATCCGGCGCCTGTGTGGCGTTCGCCGTGGCGACCGGTGCCGGCGATTGGATCGGGTTGGAGCTGGCGGGCATGTTCCTGTTCGCTGGAATCGCCTACGCTGGCGTCCGGTTTGCGCCAGCACTGTTGTCTTTGGGCTGGAGCGCGCGCGCCTTCTGGGACCTGGCTCACTTCATGAGCGACGATGCGATCTTCATACCGGGCCGGTATGCCCTCGCTTGGATCGGCTACGACCTGGTGGTCGGCGCGTATTTGGCACGTCGGTGCCGGACGGGCGCCCTTCGCCCCTTGGCCTCTTAAGCCCTGCGGTACAGACCACACGCACGGCCCCCCGCCCACTGGAAATCGGGTTGCGCCGCGGCGCGCGCCCGTGTTAACTGGCGCCGGATCCCCATCGTGCTTCCGAAAACTCGCCGCATTCCACAGTTCTCGCCGCGCCCGCGGCTTACGGATCGAACCAAACTCGCGACAAATTGCGCGCTGCTCTGCGCCGCGATGATGGCCTGCCAGCAGCAGCCCGGACCCGACCCGAGTCAAGGAGCCACTGCTCATCGCCGCGGCGAACCGGCGCCCGCGGGGGCCGGGCAGGCCACCCCCGGTGGCACACGCCTCACCGCCCTCGGAACGGCCGCCGCTGGCGATGAGCAGTGGCCCCGCGTGAAGCCGCGGGAACGAAGTGAGGACGCTCTGTCCCGCATATTGGGCACCTATCATGGCGTCGGGCCACTCTCCCTCGCCTTTGAGTTCCTGCACTTCACGCCAGCGAAAGCGGCGGACGCCGACGGCTCGGCGGTGTTGGAGGTGGGCATCGTGACCGAGTGGCCCGTGGGTGGACTTTGGATCCCCCAACGCGGGGGACAACCGGGGCTGCAAGTCACCGCGTTGGTGCGCAGCGACGGCTCCACCGTGGCCGTCTCGGATCGGTGTGGAAGTGTGGGCGAGCCCACGTCGGAACGCGTCGACCAACCCAAGCCCGTCGAGCCGGGCTCCGATCGCCTGCGCCGCTGCGCAAAGGTCCGCCCCGACGGCGATCGATTCAAGTTCGTGCGCGGGGTGGTGGAAGGAGAGTTTGCGGCCCTCCGTCATGGCTTCCGCTTGGCCGACCCAGCATCGGGCGACCGGATCGAAGGCCCGGCCGCGCAAGTCATCCTCGACAGCGTCGACGACCGGAAGATCACGTTCCACGTGGAGGGTGACGTGGGCACCTTGTGGGATCTAGAGGCACTCGATGCCGATGGCGATGCCATCGACATCACGATGACCAACATCCGCCCAGAACGTTCCACGCTCACCTGGCGCCGGGTTCCAAAATCACTGCACGTGGAGTTCTCGGCCCTCCCCGACGGGGATAGCCGCCCGGAGGGTTGCAACGAACAAGGTCGCTGCAAGCGAGGTCACAGTTTCCAACTGCCCTTCGCCTTGCTCGACGAACCCGAATCGAAACTTGGATCCGCTCCCCGCCCACGTGCGGACGCTTCGAAACCGGTGGCTTTCGACGCCACGAATATCGGATCAACGGTCGACGAGGCGTGGCACGCGAAAGCGCAGGCGAAAGCCGCAGAAGGACGAGCGATGGCCATCTCTCACACGCGCTCAGGCGCTGTGATCCTTCGCGCCGCCCAGACAGGCGCCTGGATCGCCCCCTGGATCGACGTGTGGCTGCCGGCCCATCCCAGCCTGAATCAGACCTGGGGCGTGGTGGAGGTCGAGGTCACGCGTGTAGACGTGGAGGACGATGCCGCCAAGGCGAGGCGCCGGTCCACAGGATCGGACTGGACCGCACCAGCTCACATCTCGCCGGTCGCGGGGGATGCCAACTACATGCTCGGCGGCGCACGGCCAGACCTCGGGCCGGCCGTGAAGCTCGCGCCTTCCAAGAGTCCAACCTTCAAACTAAAGCGTCTCGTCGGAAATGTTGTGTACAAGCTTCCGTCTTCGAGTCGATCGTTTCCGATCGCGCTCAAGGCGCCCGGCGTCTGGGCCGAATCCGACGGCGTGAAAGCTCGCGTGACCAGCATCACCACCCGCGACATCTCCCTCGAATTCGGTGGGAGGGTCCAAGACGTGACCGCCTTGCATCTACGCAACCGCAACGGCGAAACACAGCTAGGATCTCGCTTCTCTCGCCGCGGGCCGTGCACCGAGCCCGGCGAAGGACGCAACCGAAGTCATCTTTGCCTGAGAACGCCGCGATATCCCGTCGCCTCCGTCGAAGTGCGGGCCTCGGGCCGACGCAGAACCGTCAAAGAGCCCTTCGAGTTGGTTCTACAATAGACACGCGAGAAGGGCGCCTGTGTGGCGCCCCTCTCGCATCCAGCCCCCCCTTCTCCGATCCCCTCCTGCCTAGAAGATGTAGACAGCTCCAGCCTCGACGCCCCACATGGTCCGTTGCGCATCGAGTTCGGCGGTGTCGACGTCGAGCAGCTTGTGCGTCGTAACGTACGCGAAGGGCTCGACAAATAGAGAGAATCCCGGAGTCGGCTTGAACTGATATCCGCCCCGGACCTGCATGCTATTTTCGATGCCGACACCGGTACGCGTCGCCACGTTGGTATCGGCATCGCGGACGTACCCGGCGGCCACATCGTCAGGATCGAGGACCGTCGCCATGCCTGCCGTGAGATTCACCCCGTGCCGCTCGCCAGCGTACTTGACGGCAGCCCATCCACCCACCTCGCTCATGTCGGCGTCCACACTGCCGTAGGAAAGCGTCAGCGCACCAAGGTTGCCGAGGTTTTGCCCGAAGTAGCCCTCAGCACGAAAGTTGAACTTCTTGATGTTGAGATCGAAGAACGCCAAGCCCGACGCGCTGGTACGCCTTTGATCCTTGCTGTACTTGAGATTGCCGACGATAGCCGACGCGCCGACGCGGCTCTTCTCACCGAATTTCCAAGCGAAGCGACCGGCTAAGGTCGGGAGGAGGGTACCCTCAAGGTTCCCCATCGCAGGACTGTTATTGTGCAACCCTGGGAGCCCCAACGCGACGCCGACCTCGAATTTTTCGGGATTGTACAGGTACATCGCCTGGTGGCGCATGAACGCCGACTGACCATTGTAGTAGTGGTTGCTGACCCAGTTGGAGTGGTACGTCTGCAAGGCGCCGTACAAATCCCAGGTCTGGCCGAAGGTAAGCTTGTGGCCATCTTTGGGCTTCCAGTCGATCGCAGCCGCACGCAAGCGCGGCTTGGAGGACACCGCAGCGGTGGACTTGCCGAAGTCTGCGAAGTCTATCTCTACCGTTCCTCCCGCTTGGCCTCCTTCGTTGACTTTGAAACCGACGCGGGTTTGGGCCACTTGAAAGGTGGTTGCGTCCGGCACATCGGGATTCGCGAACACATGGTTCCCGGCAGCCGTGATCGCCACCATAGTTGGCTTGGTAAAACTCTCGGGGCCGCCCGTGGTGCCGATGACCGACGCTCGAAGGCGCCCGTAGAAGCGGATCAGTTCCCACGGGTTCTTCTTTTCCGCTTCCACAACGGCCACCGGTGCGACCGCAGGCAGCACCGCTGCGCCCGTCGTGACGGGCGATGGCGCCAGCGCAGCGGGCACGGGCGTCGGATTCGATACCGGTACGGGGGCGGCTGCGGGTGCAGCTACGGGTGCGGCTGCAGCTACGGCTGTCGGCGCGGGTGCGGGTGCGGGACCCGTGCCAGCGAGCTGGGGCGCACTCGCACCGATACCTACGGAAGCACTCGCAGTAGGAGCAGGTCCGCCGGACGCAGCGCCCGTGGGTGCAGGAGCCGTCGGAGCTGGCGCGGGTTCGGCTGGGGGAGCGTCGGCACCACGCTGATAGGCTGTCGCAGCCGAGGTCGGTGATGCGAGAAACAATATTGCTGGGACGATCGCAATGTGCATGCGGGGTCGTTATCAGCCCCCAACCCAGACAACCACCTAAATTTCGCCCCTCCGGCTCCCGCATGATGCGCGACAAAGATCCGCCCACCGTACCGGTTCGGGTCGTAACGACACACCTACGACACCGTCGCTTACCTCGGCAAGCTCGAACATCGCACATCTCATCCGTCGCAGCATGTCTGCGATGTTCGGGGGCTTCGGGCAGGACCCCGGACGAGACATCCAACGCAACTTCGACCTCGCGAAATCCATACCCCGCACCGCATTGTATCGACGCGGCTGAAAAGGGCAACTCCCTCGTCGCTAGCGGGCGCGTCGAAGTGATGCGGCAGTGCGTAGGCGGATCCAGGTACGTCCCCGCCAGATGCCGAAGAGCGGGGAAATCGGCCTGGCGAGTCCGACGAAGGGGGATCTGGAGCCACGTGTCTCCGAGCGTTTTCGAGCTATCCGCAACGCCGCAACGCGAGGGCAGAATAGCCAGAGTCGGACGCGAGAGCGCCTGTAGTATCGTGCGCGAATCTGGCAGCCATCCGGACGTGGCATGCGGGTCGCCGTTTGGCGCAGCGTTCCTCGTTGAATCCCCACGGACCCGTGGAGCCCTGATGAAGCGCATTCTCATCATTGACGACGAACCCATCGGACGTCGCGCACTCTCGCAACTGCTGACGGGGGCCGGGTTCGAAGTGCATGAGACCGACGCCATCCCGGCGGCGGAGGACGACCTCGACGCGTTCGACCTGATTTTGTCGGACCCGCGACCGCGCAACACTCCGGCAACCGTGCTCCTCCACCGCGCAACCGCGACCCCGGTCATCATCATGGCAAGCTGCGCCACAGTGGCTTCGGCGGTGCAAGCCATCAAAGATGGCGCAGTGGACTACCTCCCCAAGCCGTTCGACCCCGACGAGATCCTCAAAGTGGTCGGCCGGGCAGTGGCCCACGAACCCTCCACAAACAACGGCCACGTTTCCCGCGACAGGCACACACGCAACCGCGACGACAACGCGGGGCGCGGCAGCTGCAGCATGCGCTCGAGGAGCTCGAGCCGTGAACACGCCCCCACCTCGGGAAGTCGACCTATTCCACGCTACGACATCGTCGGCCGCTGTCCGGGGATGCTGGAAGTATTCGATCGCATCGAGAAAGTCGCTCCCACCGACGCGACCGTACTCGTCCTCGGGGACTCCGGGACCGGCAAGGAGCTCGTCGCCCGCGCGATTCACTCGAACAGTAAGCGCGCGCGCGGACCCTTCGTCGCGGTCAACTGCGCCTCGATCCCCGATACGCTCCTCGAGTCCGAGCTTTTCGGCCACGAACGAGGCGCCTTCACGGGAGCCGTGGCCGACCCATCCAGGACTGATCCAGACAACGCACGGCGGCACCATGTTCCTCGACGAGATCGGCGAACTCTCGCTGGCCGCCCAAGCTGGGCTCCTGCGCGTGCTGCAGGAGTCGGAGGTCCGCCCCGTGGGATCGACGCGCCCCCGTCCGGTGGACGTCAGGCTGGTAGCGGCCACTCATCGAGAACTGTCCCGCATGACCGCGTCGGGCTCATTTCGACAAGACCTCTATTATCGCCTCCGCGTCCTCGAGGTGACGCTGCCCCCCCTACGGGAGCGCGGAAGCGACATCGCGCACTTGGCCCAGCATCTGCTCGACAAGGCAGGCCACCGTTTCGGGCGACAGCACCTACGCTTGACCGAAGCGGCGTCCGACGCCATCGAGCGCCACACGTGGCCGGGCAACGTGCGCGAGCTGGAAAATGCCATCGAGCGCGCCGTGATCCTGGCCGATGGCGACGACATCGAAGCGGACGCCCTCGGTCTTCTCCCCCCCGCGGCTGATACGCGACCGCCCGCCCCCGGCTCCACCGACCTCTCACTTGGGGAGTACTTCCGCCAGTTCGTGCTCCTACACCAAGAGGGACTCACGGAAACGGAACTGGCGAAGCAGCTGGGGATCAGCCGCAAGGCGCTGTGGATGCGCCGCCAACGGTTTGAGTTGCCACGTCCGAGCCGCACCCAGTAGACCGATCGCGGCCTCAGCCCGACAGCTGACCGGCCTCCATGCTGCACGTGCGCAGCATAGACGTTTGTCGTCGACACGCGTGATCTACCCAGCGCCCCATCCGGTAGGTTTTTGCGGAATAAAATTATCGCGCTGGGTTGTGCCCAGCGCCACTTGTCCATAATCTCGGCGGTCTCGGCGGTCTCGGCGGTCTCGGCGGTCTCGGCGGTCTCGGCGGTCTCGGCCACCGCTCCGCCTCCGCCACGCTCTGCGCGAACGCGCGATACGAGCCAGCACCCGCGCATCTCTCGGGACACCGATCCGGCCGACAAACTCGATAACATCCGCTTCAACCATGGCAAGGAGCCAACACGTGCGCAAAGCTCTGGCATCACTTGTAATCATCGCTCTCACAAGCATCCCAGGATCCGCCTCGGCCTACCGAGCCCTGCCCCCTCCCGTTCCGACCCCTGCCGCGGAGGAACCGGCGGAGGACAACCCCGCGTCCGCCAAGGCGAGCGTCGGACTGGGGGCCACAGCGGGTGCATCCACGGACATCCCCGCGGCCGCGGGTCCAACCGACGCCACCGCGGATCTCGATGACGATGACGATGACGATGACGACGACGATGACGACGACGACGCACCGGCACAGACGGTGAAAGACGTCTACGGCAAGGGTATCCGCATCCCGCTGAACGAAGATGGGAGTCGCTACGTCCGTTTCATCACCTGGCACCAGGTGTGGGCTCGCGCGATGCAAATGAACCGCGGGAGTACTGTCAGCGGCAAGCCGGAGGAGATGGCGACGGATATCGGGCTACGTCGTTCACGTTTTTTGCTCTATGGCCAGATCTTCCCCAAGGTCTTGATTCTGACCCACTTCGGGATCAACAACCAGACCTTCAACAACCAGCGGAAGCCCCAACTGTATATGCACGGGGCGTGGATCGAGTACGCGGCGTGGGAGAAGTACCTCGCGGTGGGCATGGGTCTGCACTACTGGAACGGCATCTCGCGCATGACCAACGCGAGCACGCTCAACTTCTTGGCCATCGACGCCCCGATCGTGAACTGGCCCACCATCGAGAGAACCGACCAGTTCGCTCGACACCTGGGGATCTACTTCAAGGGCAAAGTCGACAAGCTCGACTACCGGGTGGCGCTAAACAAGCCCTTCATGCCCGGCGCCGTCGCGGACCCGCTCACGACCCCCGC
The DNA here is from genome assembly GCA_036479215.1 of Nannocystaceae bacterium. Lineage (GTDB taxonomy): Bacteria > Myxococcota_A > Polyangia > Nannocystales > Nannocystaceae > FL481. The sequence continues at coordinate 16,873 of JAZGFE010000301.1, forward strand.
AGGCGTCGCCAAGTACAGCCCCAACACCAACTCGTTTTCGTACAACGCCTATCTCAACTGGCAGTTCTTCGACCAGGAGGGCAACACATTGCCCTACATGGTTGGATCCTACCTGGGGTCGAAGCGCGTGCTGAACGTGGGTGCCGGATTTTTGTACCAGCCCGACGGCATGGCAAGCTTCGAAGACGACTCGCCCCCCCCGGCAGGCGCCCGTAGCGAGGGCGACGACAACTCCGAGCGCGGCGCGTCGGCCCCCAGCCTACGTGCAGACGCCGCGGATCCCCGCGACATGGAGACACATCATATCGCGCTGTTCGGCGTCGACGTGTTCGCCGACCTGCCCATCGCCGACGGGGCGAAAGGGGCACTCACCGCGTATCTTGTCTACTACAACTACAACTTCGGGCCCGATCACCTGCGCAGTGTGGGCATCATGAACGTGGCCGACGCTGGTTCGGGGACCTCACTCAACGGTCGCGGTAACGCGTACCCGATGATCGGTACCGGGAGCCATGTCTACGCGCAGGCTGGTTACTTACTGCCCTTCCGCTTCGGCCTGACCACCCTTCAGCCCTACGCCGACCTGCAGTTCTCCAGCATGGAAGCCCTCGACGACCCGTCGACGATCATTGGCGCCGGCATCAACTGGCATATTCTCGGACACCACGCAAAACTCACCCTCCATATCCGGAACCGCCCTGTGTTCATCACAAAAGCCGACGATGAGGGCAATGCCAAGAACGTCGTCGACGGTCGCGCGAGCGAGAGTATCCTCCAAGGCCAGATATTCTTCTAGGCCGGCGCGACGGCCCACATCCTGGCCACACCACGACATGACCCCAAACGGGCGCCCACACGGGGGCCCGTTTTTTCGTGGTTCGCCACCACCACCACCGCCAGCATGGCGATCACCACAGAACTGGCCATGTCCACCGGGTCATCCGGCGGCCTGATGCAACGAGCACACGTACCACCGGGACATCTACAATCAACCTGGCACCTACACGTTTCCAGACTACGTGAACACGAGGTGCGCCCCCCCACAGTGTCAAGGTGGTTGCCGCCTCGCCGAAGGCCTCAAGGTTCAGCCGACTGCGCGCCTTCGGCGGATCTCGGACCGATCTTCTCGCCCATCTCCAACATCACCGCCTTGAAACGCATGCCCATCAGGATTCGCTCACGGCCGCTGGGGTGATCGAAAAGAATAAACTCCTCGAGAGGGCCTGGCTCGAGTTTGCGGTACTCGCCGAGCTTGAGGGCGACAGTCGCAAACCCATCGGGCTGGCGCGCCGCGTTGAGACCAAAAGCGTCGGCCTCGGCCTCGGCCTCGTTCATTCGCACGTAGCTGTTGGTCACGGGGGTCAACAGGAAGCCGATCACACTGAAGAGGAAGACCAGCAGCGGGAGGCCGGCGGGGTCCGCTATACCCTCGACGCCCCACGTCTTCCCGAAACGGCGCAGCACGTGACGAAACCCGATCCCCACGAATGCGAACATCGATAGCATCATGACGGCCATGAACACGAGTCCCTCGTGCATATGATTGAGAACGTAATGGCCGATCTCGTGCCCCATCACCGCTTCTATCTCCCCTTGGCTGCAACGTTCAAGCAAGTTGTCGTTCAATGTGATCCGCTCGGTACCGAGAAACCCACTCACGTTCGCACTGATGCGTTTGCTCTGCCTGGAGGCATCGCTCATATACACATCGGTGGCGACGATGCCATTTGCGTGGGCCATGCGAAGCACAGCACTTTTTACGGGACCTTCCCCGATCGCTTCGTAGTCGTTGAAGATCGGCTGGATGAACACCGGCCCAAGCATCATCATGATCGATAGGAACACGACTGCGATCCCAGTACTCCACGCCCACCAGGCACGCGCCGCCTTGCGAAACATGAGATAGGCGAGCACCACCGCGATGCCTCCCAAAACGGCGCCCAGAACGAGGCCTTTCATCCGCTCGCCAAACCACTCGCCGAATCCCTGATTGGCGAGATCGTAGGCGTGTTCGCGGAAGAACCCCGTATAGATCGACCAGGGGAATAAGACGATAGTGGTGATCAGAAGATAGATAAGAAAGTACACGATCACATGGACCGGCCAGAATCTCGTGACGCGTTCCGCGATGTCCCGCATTCTCGCCGAGATCCGGTAGCGCAGCAGTCCGATGTGCAAAGCCGCGCCCAGCAGAAAACTCCAAAGCTGGATCCAGTAGCCCCCTTCGAAGTACGCGTCGGAACGGAGCTTGTCCTCGACCGAAACCGTGTCGAGATATGCACGGGTTGCCGCCTCGGGGTCGAAGGCGGCGGCCGTCGCTGTGCCCCACGACCCAAACGCAGCGCCCGCGACGAGCCATGCTACGGCCCCAACGAACCATGGCGCGAGCGCGACGAACCATAAACGGACCCGATGGCGGAGGGAGGGTGGGTTCGACTCGATCATGCGCGACTCCTGGCGTATCCCAGGGATTGTCGGATCGTCGCTCCGCTTTCGCAACGGCTGCGATCCTCATGCCCGTACGAGTGCCGTGGCTGCAAAGGTGGGGGGCCACCCCACTCAACGACGCCGGGCACCCAGGTCCCGCAGCGTGGAGCAACCGAGCTTCGCGCGCAGGCACAACATGAGTTCCGCGGTCGCCAAAGCGTCCGCAAGTGCGTTGTGGGCACTGTGATCCGGTAGACCGAAGTACCGACGAGCGGCCCCAAGCGCAAGGGGCACGGGCCGATGCTCGCGCCCCAACCACACCCCGCGACGGTTGTAACGTTCGATGAGGGGGACGGTGTCGACTACGAGCAAGGCCGGCATCTCGTACCCGGAAAGGTCGACCGCGGCCTTGATGAACGCAACATCCAATCTCACGTGATGCACCAAGAGCACGGCATCTCGAAGTCGCTGCAGAACATGTGGCAGCACGGACTCGAGACCCTCCGCCCCACGTAACTCCGTGCCAGTCAACGCGTGTGCCGCCACTGTATCCGCCGACCCCACAGAGGCTCGGCGCGGCCGGACCGGACGGTAGAAACGGTCTCCCCAGTGGATCCGCCCCTCTCTAATCGGCACCATCCCGACGGAGAGAATTTCTGCACGCCGTGGGTCGACACCGGAAGTCTCGAGATCGAGCGCCCAGTAGCGAGGTGATCGCCAGGGAACACTGCGCGCGAACCATCCCATGGTGCTCTACCGCTACGGTCAGCCGAGAGTCTCGACGTTGAACTTCCGCATCGCGGCGACGCGAGCGTCCTCGATATAGGAGAGGCAATCCCGCAAGTGGCGACGATCCAGCGCCGCCAGCGAACGCAGCCGGATCTCGTTGCTCGGATCCGCGTCCGATCCGGATGCGGCAAGCTGTTTTTCCAGGCGCAGTCGGAACAGAAACCGGAACGCTTCTTCGAGACTCTCGGCCCGGTCCGACTCCATCGCTCCCGCTCGCGCCGCATGGTGCAAACGTTCCGTCGTCGACCCGCCCCGAAGACCGGCCGCCAGGGCGTGTACACGGGCCAGGCCCACAAGAGGTACCAATCCCTCCGCCTTCAGATCGACGGCGCGATCGAGGTCGAGCCAACGGGAGAGGAGCGCGAGGCGCGGGCGCTTGTCGAGTGCCTGCCGTACGAAATGCGCCATGAAACGCTGATCCTTGGCGCTGTCGAGCACCGCTCGTTCAAGTGGATCGAGGTCGAGCGTGCCATGGATCTTGCGAAAATCATATAGGTTTGCGGCGTGCATCACCGATTCGGGTGTGGGCACGCGCGCCCATCCCCGAAAGGTCTCTACCCACTCAGGCACGCTCATGCACCAGTTTGTCGCCATATATCCCCCCTTGCAGGCCGGGATCCCGCTATCGATAGTCGCATCCACCACCAGCTTCGAAAGACGACAAAAGTACAGATCCGTGTCCCCCCTTGCTTCGTCGGAGGGGGCGGCAAACACCAACGCGTTGTCCTGATCGGTAAGAAGGGCCTGCTCCCGCCGCCCTTCCGAACCGAATGCAATCCACGCGTACTCGACCGGGGCCGGTCCCAGGCGTGCTTCGGCCAAGGCACAGTAGTGTCGAATCAGCGTGTCATTGAGGGAAGCAACCATCGCTCCGATCTGTACCGACCCAAGCCCCGCGTTGACCAGCTGCGCGACCAGACCCGAGACATCTTGCGCATACTCCCGCGCCGGATGGTCGAAGTCGATACGCCGGATGCGCTTGAGCAAGCTGGCAGGGCTGTGAAACACATGCCGAAGCAGGTCATCGTGGGTGAGCACGCCCCTCACCTTCCCCCCCGCGTCCACGACGGGAAGGTGATGGATCCGGCGTTGCACCATGGTCAGCATCACGTCAAACAGCGTCGCATGAATGGATTCGGTGACCACAGGTGCACTCATCACATCGCGTGCCAGCGTCGACCCGCCCAACCCCTGCGCGAGTACCCGCCGCCGCAAATCTCGGTCCGTGAGCATCCCCACCGGCACCCCGCCGTCGCTCGCTTCGGTCAAGAGAAGCGAGCTCACACCTTCGCGCGCCATGATGCGTGCCGCTTCAGCCACCGAGAGGGAAACGGGCCCACACACCGGTTGGCGGCGGAGCAAGGTTCGGACCGGAGCGGCGAGAGAGGCTCTGTCACCCGAGACCGGAGCGCCGACCCGCGCCTGAAGGCGCCGCGCGAGGTCCTTGCTGAAGTACGCGGCGAAGCCGGCGGCATCGCGAAAGAGCTGTTCGAACGTCGCTTTGGGCAAGGTATAGACGAGACAATCTTCGACCGCGTGTATCGTCACACTCGGAGCGTCGCCGGAGACCAACGAGGTGTGCCCAAAACAATCCCCTGGCCCGATCCGCCGGGTACCACCGTCGGTGGTCTGCACTTCCGCCTCGCCCTTGCGCAAGACGGATAGCACTCGAAGCGGGTCCCCCCCAGCCTGCACCAGCACGCCCCCCGTTTCGACATAGCTGATCTCGAGTCCCGCGCCTAGAATCTTCCGGCTAGCCGGGTCGAGGTCGGAGAACGGAGCGTGCTCGCGCAAAAATTCGACCGGGTCCATGGCGTCTCCTTGCCCCGGCGGGCCCTAGTCGGGACCGTGTTCGGGGTGAATCACGAAGACTTCGCACTTCGCCCGCCGCACGACCTGTTCGGCCGTGGAGCCAAGCACGAATCGATCGAAGCCACGGCGACCACGGGAGGGCAAGACAATCAACTCGATCGCCTCCTCCGCGGCGAAGCGGGCGATCTCGGGGCCCGCCGTACCCAGTCGTACGTGGATATTCGCCTCGCTGAAACCGTGCGTACACGCGATCTCGCGCAGGAACGCCTCCGTCGCGCTCAGTACCGTGTTCACGTCGACCGTGCCCCATATCACGCCGGGGGAGACGGACGACGGCGGAACCACGACCGTAAGCATGTGGATCTCCGCTGGATGCTCCACGAAGGATCGTGCGACCTCTAGGCTCAACGCCGCGCCACTTTCGTTCTCCACGGGAACGAGAACACTCGATTTAATTCGACGCCAGGCCATGTGGGTTGGTTCCTATCGGTGAATGAATGGAGGGTGAAACGGGGTTGCGGTCGTTTCGGAAGCAGACCCACAGGCAGGTTGGGATGCGGAAACGTCGACCCAAACGAAGAGATTGCGGCCGTCGCAGCGGGCCGCCGATGTGGTGGCCAGAACAGCCACCCCGGATGGGTTGGCTCCGTGCCGCTGCGGAGTCCACAGTCTACCAGGACGTCACGTCGACATAGGGCCCCTCGAGCGAGATTTGCTCACGCCTCCCCGAAGGCTCGAGCGACGCTCGCTCAACGCTCAGGTCGCCAGCTACGGAGGCAGAAGCGGCGGATCTCGACCTCCCCGTCCACACGAACACGTACACCAACTAGGACAGGGCCGCCGTAGACTCGGCGTCCAGCGAGAACGCCTCGGGGGCGTCGGCGCCCCGTTCCCCCTCCGGGCAATCGAAGGGTGCCCGACCCACTTGCCGCGTGCCGAACTTGGGAAAAAATGGAGCGAGCGCATACTGGCGGAACACAAACCACCAAAAGTTGGCCTCGTTCAGCGAGGGATCGATCTCGTTGGCTATTTTGTCATGTGCGGTCTTGGCATCCGTCCAGTGGCCGTTGATCTTGTCGTGATGAACAGTATGGTACCCGTTCCCAAAGAGTAAGAAGTTCATGCCCCACCCCGTGAAGTTGCGCGAGTGATTGCGCTTGGACCACGGATCGGTGTGCACGTGCTGCCAGTAGTTGATCAACATGATGGCCCACAACGCAAACATCGCTGGGGCACCGAAGGCAAACACGTACACCACGAGGCCCGTCCCCACGCCGTGCAACCAAACCGCGGCCCCGGCCAAGATCAGGTGACACGTGTAGGTGGTGACGTATTGCGCGATGATCTTCTTGTGGAGCGCGGGGCTTTTGTCTTTGGCGTCCTTGATGAACCGCGAGATCCAAAAACCCTGATGGTAGGCCGACACGAAGAAATAGGTCGCCGCAACGAGAAACGTATGACGATTGGTGTGGCGCCAGGTGATGGTCGCGTCGCCGTGGCGGTTCACTAACTTGTGATGGTTCAGATTGTGGGTCGGCAACCACGCGAATATGGGGTACCCGTACACGATCGAGATCCAGTACGAAAGCATGCGATTCGCTCGTTTCCCGCGCATGATCGGCCTGTGCATCTGGATGTGAACGATCACGGCGCAGCTCAAACCGAGATACAAGCTCAGCGGCCACAGGTACACACTCAGCGACGGCTCGGCATATTGCACCCCCGCGACGAGAGGCACGAATACGAGGACCCACAGCAAGGTGCGGTAGTCGGCTGGATGCTTCGGAAACATCGGCAACATCGGCAACATCGGCAGCATGCTTATCACGCCGCAGCCGGCAGTGGATCCGCGGAGCTGCGGAGCTCGTGGCGATTTCCTGCTAGGTGCGTGTCGCGCTCGGGCGCGACACCGGCTTGCCGACGATGCACGTGCACGTGCACGGCAAAGGAGACACGCGAGATTTTGGCAGCGCAGGCGAGCGAGAGCGCGACGCACGAGAGCGCGCGAGTGCCGGCGCAATAAAATCGCACTTGCCCTTTGCTTTTACAGGTGTAATCTTACATGTGTAAAACTGACAGATGCGACACAATCTTACCGAGAACCAAATCGAGCTCCTGCGCGTCCTGTGGAGGCGGGGAGAGGCCTCGGTCCAGGAGGTACACGCGGCGCTGACCCAAACGCGAGATGTGGCGCCCGCTACCGTAGCGACCATGCTCAATCGCCTCTGCAAGGATGGCGTCATGGAGCGAATTCGCAATGGACGCCAGTTCCGCTATCGGGCAGTGGTCAGCGAAGATGAGCTGCGCGGCTCGATGCTAAACCGCGTCATGGAGCGACTCTTTGCAGGCGACGGATCTGCACTGCTCTCCCACCTCGTGCGAAACCAGCGTATCTCCGCCGAGGACCTCGACGAGGCACGTGCCCTCTTGCGGCAGACCGACGAAAACTCGCCGCCACGCCCCCGTACCACCGACACCAGCACCAAACAGCATCGTCCCCCACGACGCAGGCGGAGTCGGTCGTGATCCTCGATTTCGGCTTCCTCCTGCTCGTCAACTACCTGCTTCACAGCAGCGTATGGTTCGGCTTGGCCTATCTCGTTCAGCGCTGCCCGGGCACCTCCCCACGTCTGCGCGTATCCGCATGGCGCTGCGCCGCAGTGGGCGGCGTACTCTCCCCCCTACCCGTACTATTCGGCCTCGAGTTCGCTTCCACTTCTCTCGTTTTCGAACCGCTGCGGATCACGGATCTCACCCAAGCAACGGTGCCTTCCCTACCGCAACTTGCCCTCCTACGGCTGTCGCAGCCCCTCGCTGTGATCCTATGGGCCGCGGGTGCTGCTTGGTTGGCCGCGCGGTGGCTGATCTTGGGCGTCCGAATGCGTGCGCGGATCTCTTCCCGCACCCCTGTGCGAGACCCTTCCTTGCTCGCGCTCGCCGGCGACCTCGCTCGCCGCAAACGCTGCCCCTCGCCGCTGCGGCTCACAACCTGCAAAAACATCACCTCGCCCGTTGCGCTGGGTCGCCGCGAAATCTGCCTGCCCCCCCGCGTGGTGCTGGAACTCGGTAGCGAGGAGCTGCGGGCCATCCTCGCCCACGAACTTGAGCACCTGCGCCGCGCTGACCCCCTCATCTTGCCCATCTCGCTGCTCGGAGCGTGCCTCTGCTGGCCCCAGCCCCTCTGGAGGGTGTTTCGCTTCCACAGCGAACAGGGGATCGAATTGATATGCGACCAAGCTGGATCTCGCGACGTGGCCGATCCCAGCATCATGGCCCGATCGCTGGTCCGGATCTCCGAATGGGCCCACGGATACGACCCCCACGTCCCCGCTCTCATGTCGCGCCACAACGAACTCACCGAACGTGTCGCCCACCTCTTGTCCACAAAACCCGCCCCCAGGGGCAGAACGGAAACAGTCGCCATGTACATTGTCCCCAGCTTGATGCTCACCGCCGCCTTGATCCTCCCCAGCGTCGAAGTCACCGCCTCCAGCGAACCCGTGCAGCGCGAAGCGACGGTGCACGGTGCCCTAGACAAGACGTCCGTCCGAGAAATCGTGCGGTCGAATATCCATCGGATCTCAACTTGCTACGATCACGCGCTGCGCCGCGATCCGACCACCGCAGGTCAGGTCATCATCGCCTTTGTGATCGGAAACGAGGGTTCAGTCACGGAGAGCGAGATCGATAGCTCGACGATCTCCGATAGCGAGCTGCACCAGTGCATGGTCAGCGTGCTGGCAGGTCTCCACTATCCCAAGCCACGTGATGGCGGAGTCGCCCACGTGACCTACCCGTTCAAACTGTCGCCCTAGGTTGGCCCGCCCTCGGCCGCAAACGAGGTCTGCCTCGTCCGCGGCCGCGGCCGCGTGCCGGTGGCCTAAGCCGCGGCCTCCAGTCCCGAACGCAGCAGTCTCCTCATCGTGTGGAGACGCCTCTTGATGGTACCCAGTGGAAGACCGAGGCTCGCCGATATCTCGGAGATCTTCAGCTCATCCCAATAGTACATCCGCGCCACAACCTGAAGTGATACCGGGAGTTTTCCAAGCTCGTCCGCAACCTCGTCCCGCAACTCGCGGCCCAACAAGCACGCGCTGGGAAGGGGATCCGAAACGGGCGTGCTGGCGCGCAGCAAGGGGTCGACGCGCCGCCGGACCTCCGATCGTCGCAGGTGCTGGCGCAGCATGTTGCGGGCAATGCCAAAAAGATACGCCCCAAACTGTACCCCGTCGGGGACGCGGTGACTCGCTTGCACGCATGCGACCAGAGTTTGCTGGGCCAGGTCACCCGCGTCCGCTGCCACCCGCGCCCGGAAGTAGCCCACCAGCGCGACTGTGTACCGCCGCACAAGAAGGTCTCCCGCGTGCAGGTCACCGTCCCGCCAGTTGTGCAGCAACACACGATCGCTCATGTCGTGGTGCCGAGGACGATGTCCGACGGGACGGACATCGGGACGGACCCTGGGACGGACATCGGGACGGACGCATAAGACGCGCGAAATCCCCACAGTACGGACGCGGCGCGTCACGCCCCTCGAGCTATCGGTAGCGGTGGAGGGCGAAGGCATCCTCAGATCCTTGGTAGCGGACGCTGAAGCTAGCTAGAGCCCGCAAGGCAGTCTTCCGACGCTGTTGCGTATCGAACTCGAGCGTGTTGAAACCGACACGTTTCAAAAAATACGCCTGATCGGGCAACACGCACCCGCACGCCCGAAGTTCGCCCGTCCAGTGATATCGGGATCGGAGCAAGCGCCCGAGGCTGAACACTCGACCGTCCATGAAATTGGTGATCTCCACGGCGATGAGGTCGAATCGTGCAAAGTCGGCGGCGAGCGGCTCGGGTCGCGTGGCCGCTGCAATCCGCACCCCAAAACGTCCGGGGTAGCGGTCGAAGGTGCTGCGGCTGGCATGCCACCGCGCTTCGGCCACGATGGCATCTCCGCCGTCGTCCGGCAATTCCTCGCCGTCGCCAACATGGGTCCACGTATCTTCGGCAGCGATTCCATCGCGAACAAGATATGTTTTCATTTTCGTCCTACTTATTCCTCTGATCATGTCGAGAGTCTCACACCGTGCGGCGCGGTGACACGCGACGTCGTTTGCGCGAAAACCTCGGGGTCCGACGAGGCGCTCGCGCGCAACTTCACGACCTCGCCCACGACGATCGTGGCTGGAGCTCGCACACCCACGCAACGTCCCACAATGTTTTCCAACGTCCCCACCACGGTGCGCTGCCCAGGAAGGCTGGCCGACTCGATGATGGCGACCGCAGTCGCGGGCCGGCGACCGTGCGCCACCAACTGTTGGACGATCTCCGGAAGTCGCCGGACACCCATCAAGAACACGGCGGTGGGCGCTGCGGCGGCCATCGACCAGTCGATGGCCGCACCCAGTCCAGACGCGGCCTCCTGGGCCGAGAACACGGCAAATGCCGACGCCACCCCGCGCATCGTGACTGGAATGCCGGCCAGCGCTGGCGCCGATATGGCCGACGTGATGCCCGGGACCACCTGAACGGCGATCCCGGCCGCCGCTGCGCGCGACCATTCCTCACCACCGCGCGCGAACACACAGGGATCTCCACCTTTCAGCCTCACGACCACACGACCCGACCGGACAAGCACCGCGATCAACCCGTGAATCCACTCTTGGGTCGCGTCCGCACTGCGCCCATGGATCTTGCCCACGAAGATCCGCTCCACCCGCCCTGGGATCAGATCGAGCACCTCGTCGCTGACGAGCCGATCGTGCAGCACCACATCGGCCTCCTGCAGAGCGTGTACCGCCCGCATCGTCAGTAGATCGGCGGCCCCCGGACCCGCCCCCACGAGAATAAGCCTCCCCGGGGGCCGCATCCGAACCCCACAGCGGTCCCCCCTGTCGTCCCGCCCTGCCGGCGTGACACCTCTAGCGGCCATGGGCCCGCTCCTCACCGCGGCTCGCACCCACCGGTCGCAAACTCCGCGATGGGCAGGCACCCACGTGTGCCCACGCTCGCTCATGGATAAAATACAAGAATATCTTCAACAGCGCCTCCCATGCGCCGACAGCTACCGCCAGCTCGGTTTTTCCCGTCATCAGGTAGACTAAAAAGGTGGTCGCTCCTGTGGCGACCACACGCCAAGAGACGGTTTTCCCTAGGGATCTCATCGTTGACTCGGTCTGTCGACCTTCGCTTGTCGCCATCATCATCGCGCTTTCACATGGATGGAGGCGTGCCGGCTTCTCGTAGAATCGTGGGGCTCGTCGATCCGATCCGCATCGCGTTCACACTTCGCGTGCAACCCACATTCGCGCTCCTCGCCCGACTCCCACCACCAACGGCCCGAGCGCGGGTCCTCGCCTGCCGCCACGGCGCGGGTACAAGGGGCACAACCGACGCTCGGGTAGCCACGGTCGTGAAGGGGATTGTAGGGCACTCGATGCTTGCTCTGGTATGCCGCGAGCCGACGTTCGCTCCAATTCCACAGCGGATTGACCTTCACAACTCCGTGGGCCTCGTCCCATTCCACCACATCTGTGGAACCACGCGCGGACGATTGTTGCCGACGCAGGCCCGTCACCCAACAAGACTTCCCTGACAACGCCCGCCGCAGAGGCTCCACCTTTCGCACGAAACAGCACCGTTTTCGCTGTTCCACGCCATCAAAAAATAGATTCGGCCCCGCCTCGTTGACCATGGTCTCGACACCCTGCGACTGGGGAAAATACACGCGAAGTCGATGGTCCGGGTACTGGTTCCGCGTGCTGTCGAGCGCCGTATAGGTCTCCGCAAACAGACGACCCGTATCGATCACGGCGATCTGGAGTCGGCGCCCGGGTGACTCCAGCTGCCCCACCATGTGCGTGATGACCTGGTCCTCAAGTCCAAGGGAGGACGTGAACACCGTTCGAGCCCCGAATCGTCCCGTAGCCCATGCAAGCACGCCGACCGGATCGAGTTCAGTCAGACGGCTGCGCCAAGACTCGACCCGCGATTGGTTTGCACGCGTGTCGGCTTGCTCATCGTCTTTCTTATCTGCTTGCTTTTCGTCTTGCCCATCTGCTTGCTTATCTGCTTGCTTATCCACTTGCTTGTCTGCTCGCATGAGCGTGTACTCGCGCTCGTATAGGTATGGATGGTTCGTAGATGGCCCCCGTACACGAGACGCATCTCTCCTATTGGTGGCACCGGTACGGTGCGGCTCGTGCCCCCCGAGTGACATGCAACCGACACCGGATGGCTTAAACGAAAAAAGCCTTCCTCCGTCGGGGAGAAAGGCTTCTGCGGGGGTGAATCTGGTGAGATTCGCCGCTAACGAAGCCTTCCTCGCTGCCGCACACGGGTACAGCCGCAGAGGCACGGACAACACGGACAACACCAGCACCCCCCCGGGAAGGAGGTAACGTACTGCTGCTGGGCGAAGGGCTGTCTCATAGCTTGAGCGGAAGGTAGCAGACGCTCACCGAATCGCAAACAGCAAAAAACGCCCCCAACCGCGGGGCGGCTCATCTGGGACCGCAGACGTGACCGCATCCTTCTCGCCGGCACAGCCGCACCAAGCCTGGACACGCGCTCGGCACGCCAGTGAGCTGAGCCGGTCGGGCAATGCGAGACGCTGTGAGGCATCCGTCGATGGGAGTCTTCCGTGCACGGAGGTCACTTCTTTCACCAAGCAACACTTCGCGGATCAAGCGTATTCAACCATCGACCCAACAACCATCGACCCAACAACCATCGACCCAACAACCATCGACCCCAAAAACTGCCGAACAGATCGACTGCCGAACGGTTGATCGATAGGGCAAATCTATCTACACCGGGTACAATCTAGGCCTGAATGCGGAAATTCCGACTCGTCTCACATAATCCAAAAATCTTTCTTCAGCCGATTCGCGGCCCTCGAGATAAACGTTGACGATGGCCCGCACGGCGCCCACCACGTCGCCGCGCGCGAATGCAGGTCCGACGATCTTCCCGATCGACGCGTCCTGTTCCGCGGAGCCGCCCACCGTGAGTTGGTAGTACTCCTCGCCACCTTTGTCCACACCCAAGATACCGATATTTCCCACATGGTGGTGCCCGCAAGCATTAATGCAACCAGAGATCTTGACACTGATGTCCCCGAGGTCGTGGAGAAAATCTTGGTTGTCGAACTCGCGTCCGAGCTGTTCGGCCACGGGGAGCGAGCGCGTACTCGCCAAGTTGCAATAGTCGAGGCCGGGGCAGCAGACAACATCGGTCAATCGACCAGCATGGGCCTGGCCGAGCCCGAACTCGCCCAAACGGCGATGCACTTCCTCGAGGAGGGCCGTGGGTACGTGGGGCAAGAGGAGGTTTTGCCCCTGCGTCACCACCACCTGACCAAAACTGTACGCATCTGCGATGTCGGCCAGCGCATCCATCTGGTCGTGAAGGCAGTCTCCTGGGGGCGCGCCGTGGTTTTTGAGCGACACGACCACGGCGCTATATCCCCGCTGTTTGTGCGGCAAGACATTGCTCGCCAGCCAACGCGCGAATTGCGGCGTTGCGGTCAGTTGAGCACGTACCAACCACGCGCGCATGTCGGGCAGGGACTCGTAGTCCGGCGAACGGAAAAAGCGCCCAACACGGCGGATTTCCGCATCGGACAGCTCAAGGCAGGATGACGCGATCTGATTCCACTCGTTCGAGACGAGTTCTGTGAAACGGCCGATGCCGAGGTCCTCCACCAAAATCTTGATCCTCGCCTTGTACTTATTGTCGCGACGCCCGAACTGGTTGTACACGCGCAAGATAGCCTCCAGATAGGACAAGATATCCCGCTTGCGCACGAAGGCCTGCACGAGCTGAGCGAGCCGAGGCGTGCGGCCTAGCCCCCCACCCACCCACACCTCGAAGCCGCGCTCACCTCCCACGCTGCGCACGAGTTTGAGGCCGATGTCGTGTACTTGAACAGCCGCACGATCGTGAGTCGCGCCGGTAACAGCGATTTTGAACTTACGCGGGAGAAATGCGAATTCGGGGTGCAAGGTCGACCACTGTCGAATGATCTCGCAATACGGGCGCGGGTCCTCGATCTCATCCGATGCGATACCGGCGAGGGGATCCGCGGTCGTATTGCGGATGCAGTTGCCACTGGTCTGGATCGCGTGCATCTGCACCGTCGCCAGCTCTGCGAGAATGTCGGGTGCTTGTTCGAGGGAGATCCAGTTGTATTGGATATTCTGCCTTGTACTGAAATGCCCGTAGCCCCGGTCGTAGGTGCGCGCGAGTTGGGCGAGTTTGCGCAACCTACGACTCGACAGCAGGCCATAGGGAATGGCCACACGGAGCATATAGGCGTGCAGTTGCAAATAGAGCCCGTTCTGCAGCCGCATGGGTAAGAACTCCTCTTCCGTGAGTTCTCCACATTGGCGACGTCGTACCTGGTCGCGAAATTGCTCAACGCGTTCCTCGACAAGGGTCTGATCGTGACGATCGTAGGCGTACATGTGAAGCTCGCCCTATGCCGTCGGGACCACGCGCCGCTCTTGTCGGCCGACGCTAGGTCCGTGGGCGCGAATCTGCTCGCGCAGAGACACGGTGACGGTGATGCGCGCTCCGTCGACCCGAACGCCTATCGCGTACGCACCACAGACCCGGGCGGCGTCGCGCCCCGCGGCCGCCAAAGCGCGGTCGAGGTCGGACGCGTCACCAAAGACCGCCCCCTCCGCGAGCAAGCGACTCCAGGTGCCGTCCTCAGCCAGATACACGACGCGGCCGTCTGCCGTCCTGTTGGCCGTTATCATCCTCTTCAACATGTTCACTCCCAGGTTCTGGGACTCGCCTGTGAGCCCGTTACCAACCAAGTGGCGTGATGCCGGAAAAGGTTCGCCCGCCGCGACAAAAAAAACGCCCGCGAAGGCGCTTCATCTGGCATGCCGCCGGGCTATCGTGTGCGGTCCGTGGCCTGGCGGATCACGAGGGTCCGCCCTTCCCACTCTTGACCATTCAATTTGCGGATCGCGCGTGACGCGTCTTTCCGATCCCCCATGGTCACGAAACCAAAACCACGGGAGTCCCCGGTGTCACGGTCCGTCACGATGATGGCGTCCACGACGGGACCGTACTCCGCGAGTTTGGTGCGCAGTTCCTCGGAATTCACCTTCCAGCTGAGTCCCCCAATGAAGAGGCGACTGGGCATGGTGTGGCTGCGCTCGCCCGCGTCGGGGCGTGCGTGCACCGAGCGGACGACCTCGTCAATCGACATGAGTCCGCCTTGGATCTCATCGACGGTGACGATCGGGATATCGCCCCCCGCACTCGAATCACGACGGTCTCGTCGATCGTTCTTCTCCCGTTTTTTGCGGGCCTTCTCTTGTTCGCGTTGCCGTTTGCCGGCGGAGTAGTTGCTTCTTGCCATGGTTCAACTAGGGGATGGTGCCATCCCGCGTTCCAACGGGTTCCGTCCACGTCCACGTCCACCGAGCGACGTTCGCCAGCACACGGACGCAGGCAACCCGAACGTGCCCGGCGCGGCCGTGATCGTAACGACCCCCCCGCGGTGCTCTACGGAGCGGCGAGCAGGATGTCCGGCCAAGGGGCCGCGCGTGGGTGGTTGATCGCGTATCAGACCGAGGGATTCCGAAGGGTTGCGTAGCGTGCGGAAGCGCAGCTGTCAAACGTTGCCGCTCGTGGCACGCCGTCACCCGGGGGACCACGTCCCTGCCTGCCGACGGCTGCTTCGGCGTGAATGTGCCGCGCGAGAAGCTACGCGCCACGCGGCGGGCCTGAAGGCCACACGCGGGCGATGCGCGCGGGCCACGGGCGAGTCACCGCGAGCGCCCCGACACTCTTTCCGGACGTGCCGTCGATCTGCGAGAGCCGCTAACGATCGGGCGTTAGGCCGTTTTGAACGGGCGGCGCCCCGCGGATCGACCCCACGCGACGAGGGAGAGCAGTCCCACCACCCCCATCGCTCCCCAGCCGGACGGTCCTCCGGGCGACGTGCAACCGCAACCGTCGTCGGCGGCGTGCGGCGAATCGCCACCTCCCGGTGACGACGCCTCACCTCCATCCGACTCGCTGCTGTCCTCGCCAGCGCCGTGATCATCCGACGATGTGACATCGGACGCATCTCCATCGTCAGCGTCGTCATCACCATTGTCGTCGTCACCCTCATCCTCATCCTCATCACCATCATCATCATTTCCCATGTTCGGATCAACATCGGGAAGCAACGCCTCGATAAACACCCACGTCGACTCTTCGCACTCATCCACGGATTGTAGAATTTGGCTCTCCGGTGGTCGTTTTTCGTTCGACCCGATCTCGATCACGAACGACAATGTGTCGTGCAGGTACTGCCAGGCATCCACCGTCCCCCCCGGCGCCTTATAGATGGTGTTGCAGATATCCCCATACGTATACCCATTTCCAGCCGCCATCTTGCTGGCGACCTGATCGTATTTCTGCACCAGCTGCGGATCGTCTAGACTGAAGTTCCAGACGACGATTTCAAGTAAACTGCTGCAGAGGGCACGCTATGGCACGTTCACGGCCCGATTCCGGGATCGGGGGCCCGTGCGCTGTAGGCATGTCGCTTGTTAACGATTGCTACTC
>JAZGFE010000302.1:0-54611 GCA_036479215.1 Nannocystaceae bacterium
CGGCGGGAGGCATCGTGCTGTTCTGGTCGCCGGCCCGGGCCCAAATCCGTTCCGCTCGTGCTCGCACAGCGCCGACCGTGTCGAATACCACGTCGACTGGAGCACCTTGCCGCATGCCTTCCGGCACACCGGCCCCGTGACAGCCATTGCACCACGTGAGCAGGTGCGGGGCGCCAAAATTTTCGAAGGTCAGGAAACTGTCTTCGGCGCAAGGTCGCTGCGCGAGCGTTTCCCACGGCCCGGGATCATCTGCGCTACCGGTCTCGCCCGAGTCACCTCCATCGCCAGTGTTGCCGGCATCGGCGGTGCTACCCCCGTCACCCCCGTCACCCCCGTCACCCCCGTCACCCCCGTCACCCGTATCACCGCCTTGGTCGACGGTGGCAGGGGACGAGGGGACGTCAGGGGGGGCAGGACTCGCTCCGCACGCCAGGTCCGCGAGCAACCACCCGATCCCAATTGCTCTAGGTGGCCAACGCATGCAGTGGCTCCGAGTTGGGAAGAAAGGTCGCAGGGTCCACACCCACCAGGCTCAAGATACCCGCCGCCAGGTTGCCGTAGGCGAGCTGAGTGCCACCAGGGAGCGACGACCCGGTCTCCAAGTCTACCCCCACCGCTCCGAGTTCATCGCTGCTGGCCCCCACGACGCGACCCCCTGCGACACCAGACCCCAACACGATCGCACTTGTGACCGGCCAGTGATCCTTGCCCGCCGCCGCGTTGAGCTTGGGTGTGCGCCCCATTTCCGAGAGCACGACCACCACCGTCTCGTCGATCATTTTGGATCCGGCGTTCTCCCCCGGGCGTGCAGCGAGCTCGTCGACCAGATACTTCAGCCCGGCATAAAGGCGTTCGTTGAGATTGGTCTGCGCCGCATTGTTGGCGTGGGTGTCCCAGCCACCCAATTCGATCTGCACGGCGTAGCACAGCCCGGTCTCGAGTCCCTCGAGCGCGAGCCGAGCTTGGACCATGAGGTCGCGCGTGAAATCGAGCTCACCCAATGTACCCACGTTCTTGAGCGCATCGCCGCGCCACAGCGAATCGGAAAAATCCTCCAGCCGGCGTTTGTTGTGGCCCAGCTGGCCGCGGATGGCCGTTTCCCTCGCGGTTCGAGCCGTCACATACTCGCGGATCAACGACTCTTCCGTCACATCGGGCATGAATGGATAGGTCGGCTGTTCGAAACTTCCTGCCGGCAGCCCCGCGTATGGATTGAGGAGTCCACCGATTTGGTTTGCGGTGCCGGCTCGTGCTGCGATGGAGGCGAGTGGTCCAGTGTATGATGTTTGACCCAGTACGAGATAAGGGGCCGCGAGCTCCCGTGCGTGGGTAAAGGCCGTGATGGCGCCGATGTCCGGACTGGCGTCCGACGGCGTCCCCGTGAGCACGCGTTTTAAGCAGTCGGCGTGGACGATGGACTGGGTCTGCACCCCGTTGATGACCTGGCACCGACTTGCGTGCGCTTCGAAGAAGGCCGTGGGGGCAGGTCGTGAGGCGTCGGTGAACACGGGAATATCGTCGAAGCGTCGGATCTCCCCGCTCGGCCCGTCGATGGTGCTCAGGCCGGGTTTGGGGTCAAGGACGTAGGTCGGATCCCACCCGCCCGAGGCCACCATGAGTATCAACTTGCGGGGGGGGGCGCCGGATGCAGCGCGGGTCGGGCGGGCGTCCGCTAGCGCCGTACCGAGGAGCGCACTTCCGCCGAGAATGAGATTGCGTCGTGACAGTTTGTGCATGGACGTGGCTCCCTAGTAGTAGGCGATCCGTACGTCTTGCAGCATCGCGCTGAGGGTGGTCTTCCAAGCCCGGGAGATATCGCTACTGTGGGCGAAGGCGGCGCGCCATAGCGCCCAGGTTGAGTCGAGCGCGGCGTCCTCCGACGGATGGCGTTCGCCGTATAGCCGGAGGTGAAGCGCCGCCAATTGTTCCCGAATCGTGCCTTCGTCGTCGGTGTTGACTTCGACGAGGTGCAGCAGCCAGCGCTGCGCTGCCGGCTGGTCGAAGTCCTCGTCCACGACCTTGCGCGCGGCGTGTCCGGCGAGGGTGCGCAGGACCAGCGAGGAAGTCGCCGAGTAGGTATGAGAGGGGCGCGTCACGAAGATCGCGTCGATGCCTCCGGCCAACACGTTGTACCCGAAGAAGGAATCTTCAAGGAGATTGGGCGCGCCCAGGCCGTAGGGGAGATTTGGGTCGTCGTCGAGGCTGGTGAGGTCCGTCGCCCACTCGAAGCCGGTGAGCTCGCGGATCAGCTGGCCCATTTGGATCGGTCGGAGTTTCTTGTAGCCGACGCGGTCCATCCGCCCGTCGCCTTGATCTGTCACGACGTGCGATACTCGGAAGTCCTCCCCCAATACGATGGCGCGGGCCAATGCCTTCGCGTCCATGCCCGTGTCATAGAGCAGCTTTTGCAACGAGGCGGCGATGTGGAGTGGGACCTCATCGGTAGCCAGCTGGTGGAAGTACCCGTAGAACCGTTTCGCAGCACATAGCGAAAAACGAGGGTCGTCGGCCATGAGTCGTCCCAGTTCCACGAGCCCATCCGTCGACGTGCCGAAATACATCGGCTCCCGCATGGGCACGCCCAAGATACTCGGGAACAGGTCGGGGGAAATAGGGGTATTCGAGGGGGTACTCCGTCGCTTCACCCGGGACATAGAGAGGAAAGAAACCACGGAAGAAGCTGGCCAGGGGGTCGAGTGTTTGGTGACAGCTTGCGCAGGCAGGGTTTTCCACTACGGCGTTCGCTACCTTCGCGGGGTCGGCGAGGTCGATACTGGCGTCGACGTCGATATCACGCGAAAGAAATCGTGGCAAAGCAACGCTTTGGACATGGCGTTGGCACGTCCGCGATTCGCGTTGCTCAGCGTGCTGGAATGGCGCTGAAACAGCCAGGAGTCCGATAAGATGCCCGCGTTACCACGGCCATCTTCCCACTTCGTCGTTTGCCAGGCGGGGCCGTCTTCCGTGTAGGGTAGGCCCCAAATCGTCGCTACGGACGCGTTTGCGACCGTATAGTCCGCGGTGACGATCTCCGAATAGGGGAGGTCGTTCATCACCACGTGTTCCACCAGTCGCAAAGGGGCCTCCATGACGTCGCGGTTGAGCCTGTAGAGCTCCTCTTCTGCCAGTTCGCCCAGCGGTGGGAAACCCGCGGGGTAGAGCAAATAGTCGGCCAAGGCGAGCAGCGCGTCGTTGTGCATGTCGCGGATCGTCTCGCCGAAGCGTGGTGAGGCGAGGTAGGTGTCGACAATCTCATCGATTGCCGTGGGGTTGGCCTCCACGGCGGCCATGTCCTCGAGGGAGGGGCGGATGCCACGCAGGGCCATGGATACGCGGATGAGGTGTTCGACTGGGGTCAGCATGGCGACACCGTCGCTCGTGCCACCCGGCTCGCCTTGTTCACTCGCTTCGCCTGGTTCGCTCGCTTCGCCTTGGCCCGGCGAAGCGAGCGTGGCCGCGCCCGAACCCGTGTCCTCGGAGTCCATATCTGCGGCTGAGTCGGTTTGGCAGGCCGCCGGAGCCAGGCAAGTGGCGAGGGCGAAGAGGACGCTGGGGAACGTGGCGCGTGATGAAGTTGTGGGTGGGGCAAGGCCGCGCGAAGAAGTCACGCTTGGCGTGGATGCGCGTGGCGACGTGGCGTGGTGTCGGATCGTGAAACACATGCGTTCTCCGGGGAGGTCCGCCATCCATAGCAAGGCACGCGCCAAGCGGCCGTCGGTAGAAAGGACAGTGATCTGGCGCTGTTGAGCCGGTGCTCGATGCCGCGGCTCGCAGTTGTGGTAGCTCGCAACGTGGCACTTTGCAACGGACCGGCTCCCATGCCGCGTCGCAGACACGCCCTGCATGACGGCGCACGCTCGTCAGGCGGCCCGATGTGAGCCGTGCACGGCCGTTGCCGCGTACGTTTTGCGCGATGCCGCGATGCCGCTATGCCGCCGCGCCGCGTGTCGGCCTGGGCCGACCGGGTCGGGGCTTGCCGCTACTTCGTGTTCCGTGTCGATCGTGGCCCTGGTGCGAGCGGGCTTGTGTGCCCTGCCTCGGTCGAGTCTCGCGTGGGTCGACCTGCAGTGTGGCTATCTCTGTGGGCTGACGGGGGATGCTGGGCTGGGCCAGATCGAGGAGACGTGCGATGAGGACGGCGGGATCGTAGTCGGTAAGCAACTTGGCAGCGTAGGCTTGTTCGGCCTCCGTGAGCGCTGGGCCGTTGGCGATGGCGTCGTGTAGCTGGCGACGGCTCGTCTTGGCGAGGGACCTCTTGATCTTGGCGGGAGTGGGGACGGGCAGCCAGCTCGCCTCCACCTTCGCGGTGCGAAGCAGGTATCGGAAGCGAGCTTGCGCGTTGGGTGGCACCAAGGCGACGCTGCGACCCTTGCGGCCCGCGCGGCCGGTCCGACCGCTGCGGTGTGTGTAGCCCTCGCTATCCATGGGAAGATCGAGGTGTACGACGTTGGCGATGTCGGCCACATCGATACCTCGCGCCGCCACATCCGTGGCCACGATGGTTCGTACGACGCCACTGCGAAACGCTGCGAGGGTGCGGGTGCGTTGGGCTTGGGGCAGATCTCCGCTTAGCGGCAGGGCCGAGAACCCGTCGGCGGCGAGGCGCTCGGCGATCATGGCCGCGTCGTCGCGGCGTTGAACGAATACGAGACAACGCTCTTCAAGGCTCGAGAGCAGGCAATTGACCAGGGAGTCGTAGCGTTGGTTCCCTCGCACGAGATGAGCGACATGTTCGATGTCTTGGTTCGCCTCGCCTAAGCGGGTGCCTTCCACTCGGGTGGCCGTGCCTTGGAAACGATCCGCGAAGTGGCGCACGGCGTGGGGGAAGGTCGCGGAGACAAGGTGGCTGCGTCGGGTCTCGGGTTGTGCCTCCACAATGCCGTCGAGTTCGTCGCGGAACCCCATGTCGAGCATTTGGTCGGCTTCGTCGAGCACCACGTCGGTGACCTTGGAGCAATCGAGTGTTCCGCTGCGGATATGGTCGAGCATGCGCCCTGGTGTACCCACCACGACCATGGGTCTGCGGCTGAGCGTTCGACGGTCGCGGCCGATGTCGGTGCCTCCTGTAACAACGGCGACATCGAGGCCCTTCACGTCGGCATAGAGCCAGGCGAGTTCGTCCCCAACTTGAGCCGCCAGTTCGCGTGTCGGCGTGATGACGAGCGCTTGGGGGCCCTGGGGTGGGGCTGCTCTTGCAGCGAGACCTGTGACCAAGTGGGGCCCGAGCAGAAGCCCGATAGCTACGGTCTTTCCCGAGCCCGTCTCGGACGAGATGCGAAGGTTCCCACTGTCCGCTGCCGAGGTGAGCACGGCGAGTTGCACCGCGGTGAGAGAGGAAAAACCTCGACGCTCCAACGCGGGGCGCAAGGTGTTGTGAACGAGGAGAAAGGGCGCTTCAGACGACATGGGCTCGGATTCGCGTGGAGACGCCACGCGGCAAGTTGCGCGAAGTATCGCCGTTTCGCGCCCACTGCAACCCCTGCGAGCGGGCGCGATGTGACCGCGACTTGGGGAGCGGCGGTGCCGGGGGTCTCACGTGGGGTGTCGCGGAGATTCCGCCGCGGGTCGGTGCGAGAAGTACGGCGGCGGAAAAGACGCGCCCAATATCCTAAACCCGCGATTGTGGGAGGTAACAGGTGCTCTTCCAGAAACAAGTAAGTGTCTACGCACTTGCGACGATCCGTCGAGGATGTTAGTAAACTACGACTCACTTTCGAAGGGCGACCTTGCGACCGCGCACATTCAGCGACCAAGAACTCCTCGAGACTGCGCGCCGGTGTTTTCTCGAACGCGGGCCGGGGGTCTCGACCGGCGTTATCGCCGCGGAACTAGGCGTCTCCCAAGCCGCGGTGTTCAAGCGCTTTCCGACCAAGCAAGCGCTCATGCTACGCGCTCTCGCCCCGCCAGCGAAGCCCGGCTGGGTCGAGGAGCTGGAACGCGGGCCGGACGAGCGCCCGGTCAAAGAGCAGTTGCGTGCCCATCTCGGCCGTATCGATGCCTTCTTTTCCGAGATTATCCCGTGCATGGCGGTGCTATCCGCCGCGGGCTTCGAAAAAAAAGACGTGTGCGCGTCGTATGACGAGCCGCCCCCTGTTAAGGCCCATCGCGCGTTGAGTACCTGGCTCGAGGCATTGGAGGCGCAGCGTCGTACCGATCTTCCGTCCCCGCGCAGCGCAGCCACGATTATACTCGGCGCGCTCCAGGCCCGGCACATGCTGCGCTACATGCTCGGTCCCGCCGCGCCCGCTACCTCTCCGAATTATCTCGACGACATCGTCGATTTGCTGTGGCGCGGCATGCAGCCGCTCGCCGTGCGTTCCGAGTAACGACTATGCAACTGGCTCTCGTCTTGTGCGTCACATTCGCGTTCGCTATGGCATCCCCCGCTGGTGCAGAACCTGCGAGGGGGTCCCAGCCGGGCGTCGCCGCGCTGGACCCTCCCCTCGCCGCCTACCGCAGCGTGCCCGGGCCGGACAAGGGGGCGGCCCGCACTCGCGTGTGGTGGCAGACATTCGACGATTCGCTACTCGACGCTTTGGTGGAACAGGGGCTTGAGCATAGCTACGAGCTTGCGGTCGCGCTCGGCCGCATAGAAGAAGCGGATGCGGTGTTGCACCAAGCCCTCGCCCCACTGTTACCGCGACTGTCGTGGGACACTGCGGTCAACGTGGCCCCCCTCGACAGTTTGGGCTTTCAGTTCGGTGGTGGCAGCAGCGGTGGCGGCGGAGCGGCGCCGGGACAGGGTGGGGGGGATCTGCCGAGCCTCTATTATATGGGCTCCTCCGCGCTCAATCTCTCCATCGAGTTGGACGTGGCGGGGCGCAAGGTTCTGGCTCGCCGCGCGAGTCAGCGAGACCTGGCCGCAAGCCACCACGACCGAGACGACGCGGCACGCCGACTCGTCGCCAGTATCGTGTCGGCGTACTACGACATCGTCACCTCCAGGGCTCAGAAGGTGGTGGTCGTGCGACAACTCGACACCAGCATCGAGCTGCTGGAACTGACAGAGTTGCGCTTCCGCATGGGGCAGGCCAACGCGGGCGAGGTGTTGCAACAGCGACAGCAATTGGCCTCCGCCCGCACGTTGCTCCCGCGGGCTCGTATTCAAGAGCGAGCGTTCGAGCACCGTCTGGCTCTACTCTTGGCGCAGTCGCAGGCTCGCGTCGTCGCCACCGCTGTGAGCCTGCCTGAGCTGGGACCCCGTCCGGCGGCCGGCCGTCCCGGGGACTTGCTCGCTACGCGGCCGGACTTGCGTGCCGCGGCCGAGCGGCTGGAGGGGGCGCGTCGGCGTGAGCGCAGCGCGAGACGGGATTTCGCCCCCTCGTTGCGCCTCAGCGGTCAGTCCGGGATGCAGTTCATCGATCTCGGGGATGTGAGCACCCAGTGGTTTTGGGGGGTCGGCGCGACTTTGTCCGTTCCCATTTACAATGGTGCAGTCACGCTGCATCGCTTGCGGCAGCGCCAGGCCCAGACGCGTACCCTCGGGCATCAGCTATCGGCGGCCACACTCGCAGCGGCGGCCGAGGTGGACGACGCGTGGTCCCGCGAGACACAGCAGTCGGAAGTGCTCACGGCCACACGTAGTCAGAGCCGCGCTGCCGACGAGGCTTTTGCTGAAGCCAAGCGTCGATATCGGGATGGCCTGGGCGCGTACCTCGGCGTGCTCGCAGCACTCCAAGCGGCCCACCAGGCCGAACTTAGCGTGATCACAGCACAGCGCGATCTCATCGCTGCCCGCATCCAACTTCATCTGGCCCTCGGCGATCTGCCCGCGCCCGCTCGCCAGCCCGAACCGATCCAGGATACGAGATGATACGTCGTTTCTTCACTGTCTTTTTGATCCCTGTCCTGCTCGTGGTCATCGCGCTCGCGGGCGCGCATCGGATGATCGATTCACCCGATCGGGTGGTGTCGGAGCCCGTGCCACAGCCGACCCCCTCCGTTGCCGTGCTCGTATTGTCGGAGCAGACGTTGCGGCCCCGCATCGTCGGGACGGGGGTGATCGAGCCGGCGCGGCAAGTCACGGTTGTGCCCGAGGTGGCGGGCCGCGTCGTGTATCAATCCCCCGATTTTGTGATCGGGGGGCGGGTGCGTGCGGGGGACGTGCTGGTGCGCATTGAGGCGCGCAACTACAAGCTTGTGATCCGTCAGCAACGCAATTTGGTAGAACAGGCCAAGCTCGCGCTCGAACTCGAGGTGGGCCGCGGCGAGGTGGCCCGGCGCGAGTGGGAGCTGTTGGCCAAGGAGGGCGGCGTCCGGGCCTCGCCAGGTCGCCTGGCGAGTCGAGAACCCCACCGGCAGGCGGCGGAAGTCGGCGTTGATGCGGCGAAGAGCACCCTTGAACGGGCGCGTCTTGACCTGCGTCGCACCACGATCCGGGCCCCCTTTGACGCCACGGTGATCCGCGAATCGGTGGAGGTCGGACAGGTAGTGGGGCAGGGGAGTGTACTGGCCACGCTGGTGGGTACGGCCGAGGTGTGGGCTCGCGTGTCGCTTCCGGTTGAAGACCTCGCTTCCATCGAGTTGCCCGGGCCGCGCTCGCAGGATCTTGGTGCACAGGTGCAACTGTCCCAACAGTTGCGGGGGCTCAGTGGCCCGTGGACCGGGCGTGCCGCTCGGTTGGTGCACGAGCTCAACGTTGATAGCCGCACGGCTCAGCTTTTGGTGGCCGTCGCGCGTCCCTTTGACCCGGAGCCGGGGCAGCTTCCATTGCTTCCAGGGGCCTTTGTGCGCGCGGAGATCTTGGGTCGGCCGGTGGCGCATGCCATTGCAATACCGCGGGCGGCAGTGTTCGAAGGGCGAAAGATCTGGCGCGTCGACGAGGACGACCGATTGCGGCTCCACAGCTTGGTGCCGCTGTGGTCCGAGGAGAACGTCGTGTATGTTTCGGCGGACTCGGTACTGAAGCTGGGCACGCGCGTGCTATTGGAAGCCCCTCCAGCAGCGGTCGAAGGCATGCGTGTACGACCCGACGGGCATGCCGTTCCCGTGCCCGCGGGGGCAGCAACACCGGGCGGCGAGCAACCCAAACAGGGCACAAGGGGGTAGTCGATGTCCGACAATCATCTATCGGCACCGGGTGCCACACGGGGGGCGCTCGCTTGGATGGCCAGCAACTCGGTCGCGGCGAACCTGCTTATGTTCGTGCTTGTCGTAGGCGGTGTGCTCGGCCTCGTTCGAACCAAACAAGAGGTATTTCCTGAGTTTAGTCTGGATCAAGTCTCGGTCCGTGTCGTGTATCCGGGTGCAAGCCCGGCTGAAGTCGAGCAGGGTATCTTGCTTGCCATCGAAGAGCGCGTGCGGGGACTCGACGGGGTCAAGCGTGTCCAATCCACCGCCTTGGAGGGTTCGGGGACCGTCAGCGTGGAGCTCCTGCTGGACGCGCAGCCCGAACAGGTTCTTGCGGATGTGAAAAATGAGGTCGACCGGGTCACAACCTTCCCCGAGGAAGCCGAGGCGCCCACGGTGAGTCTGGCGAAAAGGCGGCGGCAGGTCGTCTCGCTGATCCTCTCGGGAGATCAAGATATTCGGACGCTGCACAATATTGCCGAGGGCGTCCGGCAGGGATTGTTGGGACTCGAAGACGTGACCCAGGTGGAGCTCGAAGGTGTGCCGCGTCTCGAAGTGGCGATCGAGGTCACCCGTGAGGTCTTGCGGCGGTACGGCCTCACGTTGGGGCAGATCGCACAAGAGGTCTCGCTCGCGTCCGTCGAGCTGCCGGCGGGCGGCATCGACACGGAGGCGGGGGAGCTTTTGGTGCGCGTGGCGGATCGCCGCACCGCCGGTCATGAGCTGCACGACCTGGTACTTCGCGGCACGGCTGGGGGAGCGGAGGTACGGCTAGGCGAGATCGCCACCATCCGCGATGGCTACGAGGACACAGACCAATACGCGCTCTACAATGGGAAACCCGCCGTGCGACTTACGGCGTACCGGGTGGGCGATGAAACGCCTACCGCGGTTGCGGCGGCTGTGCGCGGATACGCAAAGGAAATGCGCCCGCAGCTTCCCCCGAATATCTCCATTGACGTGTGGAACGACGATTCGCGGATTCTCCGCGAGCGGATCGATTTACTGCTCCGCAACGCCCTGATGGGATTGGGGCTGGTGTTGTTGGTGTTGGCACTTTTCCTCGATCTCCGTCTCGCTTTTTGGGTGTCATTGGGCATTCCCATCTCGTTTCTGGGCTCTTTCCTCGTATTGGGGCCGTCGGGCATGTCGGTCAACATGATCACGTTGTTCGCCTTCATCGTGACGTTGGGCATGGTTGTGGACGATGCGATCGTGGTGGGCGAGCGTACCTATGCGTTGATGGACGAGGGCAAGAAACCGCTCGCTGCTGCTATCGAGGCCGCGCGTACGATGGCGGTCCCCATCACGTTCGCCATCCTCACGACGGTGGCGGCGTTTGCTCCCTTGTTCTTCGTGCCCGGCACAATGGGGAAGATCTTCAAGATGATACCGGCGGTGGTGATCTCTGTGCTGTTGATCTCCTTGGTCGAGTCGTTTCTGATCCTGCCGGCTCATCTTGGTCATGGCAGGCGCCGCCGCATACCTCGACGCGGTATCTTGGGCATTCCTGGGGTTGTGCAGCGGCTCGTCGCTCGCTCCCTTGATCAGTTCATCCAACGCGCATACAAACCGGCGGCGATCCTGGTGATCCGTGGGCGCTATATCGCGGTCGGTTTGGCGGTAGCTGTTTTTGTGTTGACGGCCGGGATCGTGGGATCAGGGCGGGTTCCCTTCAACTTCTTTCCCAGTATCGAAGGCGATGTCGTCACGGTGCAGGCTCAGCTACCCTATGGTTCTGCCATCGAGCGCACGGAAAGGGTGCGCTCGAAGCTCGCCGCTGCGCTCAACAGTACGATCGAGCGCTTCGGGGAGGATGCGGTGGTGGGCGTGTACACCCGCGTGGGAGAATCTTCCGCCGGGAGTGGGCCCGGAGCGGCCCCGGGAGAAACGGGAAGTCACCTCGTGGCGCTGGAGGTGGCGCTGCATCCGAGCGACGAACGCGACTTTGAGGCGGCTCGCTTCGCGGAGGCATGGCGCGAGACTGTGGGCGAGCTGCGTGGGGTACAATCCGTGCGTTACTCCGCGGTGACGGGTCCGGGGGCCGGTGCTGCGGTCGCGGTGCAGCTTGTGCACACGGATATCGAGGTGCTCGGTCGCGCCTCGGAGCGGCTGCGTGCTGGCTTGGCCGCACGGCCCAGCCTCACGAATGTTCAAAGCGAGTACGCTTCGGGTAAGCCACAGCTCGACTTTCATCTGCGGCCGGTGGCGCGGTCGTTGGGACTTTCGGCGCGCGATGTGGCGGGGCAGCTGCGCGCGGCATTCTATGGCGTAGAGGCCGTCCGCGAGCAGCGGGGTCGCAACGAGATCCGGATTGTCGCGCGCCTAGAAAAAAATCAGCGACGTTCCGAGCACGATCTCACCCAGTTGATGATCCACACACCGAAAGGAGGGCATGTTCCGCTGGGGTATGTGGCCGACTTCGATCGCAGAAGGGCCGCGACTGCGATCCGACGCGAAGACGGGCGTCGGAGTACCACGGTCTCGGCAGCGCTCGCGGAGGGCGTTGCGTCGCCGCGTCCCACGATCGAAGACGTGCAGGCCCATCTTTTTCCGGAATTGCTTGAGGCCTTTCCCGGCCTCGAACTGGGCTTGGTGGGACAGCAGCGGGAGCAGCAGGAGGCCTTCTCTGCCCTCAAGTTTGGCTACCTGTTCGCCATGTTCGCTATTTTCGCCCTTCTGGCCGTACCCTTCCAAAGCTATCTGCAGCCGGCCATCATCATGGCCGTCATTCCCTTCGGGGTTGTGGGGGCGATCGCAGGCCATGCGATCATGGGCTACAGCCTAAGTGTGATGAGTATTTTCGGTGTGGTGGCTCTCTCGGGCGTCGTGGTCAACGATTCGCTCGTGCTGATTGATGCCTCCAATCGTGAGCGTCGCATGGGCGCGACCCCCATGGCGGCCATCCTAGCTGGCGGCGTGAAGCGATTTCGACCCATTCTACTCACCTCTCTCACGACTTTTTTCGGTCTCATGCCCATGATCAGTGAGACTTCGACGCAGGCTCGGTTCCTGATCCCGATGGCGATCAGTGTCGCGTTCGGCGTACTCGCGGCCACAGTGGTGGTGCTGTTGATCGTGCCGGCACTCTATATGATCATCGAGGACGTTCGTCTTGGTGTGGGGACCGTGGGCCGTTGGCTTATGCCCCCGGAGGAGGATATGGAGGAGGACCCGAAGCAGGATACGGAGCAGGGGGGGCAGGCCGCTTCCGCAACCGCGTCGCGTCCCGTGTTCCTTCCCGGTTCGGCGCCCCAGGGGGAGGCGTCGCCTTGACCGACATTGTACTCGCCACGGTCAACGCGAAGTACATTCACACGGCCTTCGGCCTGCGCTACCTGTTGGCAAATATGGGTGAGCTGCGTGCACGCACTTCGTTGATCGAGTTTACGATCCAACAGCGCCCCATCGATATCGTCGAAGCCCTGCTGGCGCAGCATCCGAAAATCGTGGGGATTGGGGTGTATATCTGGAATACGACGTTGACCCGAGCTGTTGTCGCGTTGCTGAAAAGCGTCGCGCCCGAAGTGACCGTTGTGTTGGGTGGGCCGGAAGTGAGCCACGAAATCGAGGAGCAAGCGTGGCTTGCATCGGCCGATTTCGTGATCACAGGCGAGGGTGACCTCGCTTTCCGCGAGCTGTGTCAGCGCCTCGAAACCGGAAAACGTCCGCTTCAACGGGTGCTCGACGGAGGTCTTCCCGACCTCGCGCAGCTCGAATTGCCCTACGCACTCTACGACGATCACGACGTGGCCCATCGCATCGCGTACGTCGAGGCCTCTCGTGGTTGCCCCTATCGCTGCGAATTTTGCCTGTCCGCGCTCGACAAGAGCGTGCGGGCGTTTCCCCTCGAAAAATTGCTCGTCGCCTTCGACGATCTCTTGGCCCGGAACGTTCGCCACTTCAAGTTCGTTGACCGTACATTCAATCTTGATTTGGAGCGCAGTGTGGCGATCCTCGAGTACTTTCTCGCCCGATTGCTCCCCGGTCTCTTCCTACATTTTGAGTTGGTTCCAGATCGCCTGCCAGCCGCGTTGCGCGAGCCCATCTCTCGCTTCCCACCCGGCGTCTTGCAGTTTGAAGTTGGCGTTCAAAGCCTCGACCATGAAGTGGGACGGCGTATTCGTCGGCGTCAAGATCTGGGTCGTACCTTCGAGAATCTTCGTTTCCTGCGCGAAGAGGCTGGCGTGCATCTGCATACCGATCTCATCGTCGGACTCCCGGGGGAAGGCATCGCCTCGTTCGGAAACGGCTTGGACCGCTTGGTCGCGTCGGGGGTTCAAGAGGTACAAGTGGGGGTACTCAAGCGCCTCCGGGGGACGCCTATCTCTCGTCACACCGACGAGTTTTCGATGGTGTACGACCCCCTCGCGCCCTACGAAATTCTCAAGAATGCGGATATCAGTTTTGCCGACATGCAACGTATGAAACGTTTCGCGCTGGTGTGGGACACCTATTCCAACCAGGGCAATTTTCAGGGGTCGATGCGTGCGCTGTGGGGGTCCGACTCCCCCTTCGAACGAACCCTGGCCTTCTCGGACTGGCTCTTCACGCAAGCGGGTCGCGTACACGGCATCTCGCTGCACAATCGGGCGCGCTATCTGTTCAGCTACCTGGTTCGGGAGCGGTCGATGGACGCCGGGCTCGCCAACGCGAGCCTGATTCGAGACTACGCCGATGCCGGGCGCAACAAGCCAAGCGACTTCGAATTAGTCTCGTTTGAGAAGGCGGCCACCACGGTCCAGCGCAAGACCATCCCGGCGCGGCAATCTAGGCATCTGTAGCAATCGAGAGCTGGTGTGGCCGGCCGAGTTGGCCACGAGCGCGGACGGACAAGCGTTGCGTAGCGGCTAACTACTTGAGATCAAACACAATATCACGCGGCACGCATCGCGCAGTGGCGGGGCCCATGAGTCAACGTGCAAAATCTTCCAGCAAGTCCAACGCCGGCCCGACCCGGGCAGCGCTCGCCAAGACCATTGAGGCTATCTGCGAGCGGTTCGGGAAGGGAGCGATCATGGCCCTAGGGGGCGATCCCGGCGGCATGCCGAGAATTGACGGCATCTCCACGGGATCCATCAACTTGGATCGCGCGCTCGGGATAGGCGGGCTCCCCCGAGGTCGTGTCGTAGAGATCTACGGGCCCGAAGCTTCGGGCAAGACGACCCTCACCTTACATCTCATCGCCGAGGCTCAAAAGCGCGGCATCGTGTCCGCATTCATTGATGCGGAACATGCCCTCGACTCGCACTATGCGTCGGCGCTCGGGGTCAAGCTCGACGAGCTTTTGGTCAGTCAGCCCGACTGCGGAGAGCAGGCCCTGGAAATTGTCGATACGCTCGCGAGAACGGGGGCCGTGGGGCTCATCGTGGTCGATTCGGTGGCGGCCCTGATTCCACGTGCGGAGTTGGAGGGGGAGATGGGGGATCAGCATCTGGGACTACAGGCGCGACTGATGAGCCAGGCGATGCGCAAGCTTGCGGGTTTGGTGAGCCAAACGAATACCCTCGTGGTTTTTATCAACCAGCTGCGACACAAAATCGGCGTGTCCTTCGGATCACCCGAAGTGACTACAGGAGGCAACGCGCTCAAGTACTACGCGAGCGTGCGCCTCGATATCCGCCGGATCGCTACCATCAAGGACGGCGAGGTGGCGGTGGCCAGCCGTACGCGGGTCAAAGTGGCCAAGAATAAGTGCGCTCCCCCTTTCGCACTGGCCGAATTCGAGATCGCCTTCGGCAAGGGCATCAATCGAGCGGCGGAACTGTTGGACTTCGGGCTCTCGGACGGCACGATCAAGCAGTCGGGTAGCTGGTTCAGCTACGGCGAGACCAAGATAGGCCAGGGTCGGCACGCGGTGTTGGACTGGTTGCATGCGCACCCGAAGGAGTGCTCCATCCTTTCTGCGCGGGCGATAGCTGGGGGTACGGCTGGGGCGAAGGCTGGGGCGAAGCCAGCGGCGAAGACAGACGCGAAGACAGACGCGCCACCCCAACCGTCGCAAGCCGCCTAGGGGCGAATGCCTCGCGGCGTCTCCCTGCGCTGCGAGATCGCTGCCGACACGGAACGACGCGAGGTCCCGCCGGGCGCTCGCGGTTGCGGAAGCCCGGCGGGGGATAGGGCGGCGGTCGGGGCGACCGCCGCGCCTCATCGCGGCGGATCGGGCGACCTCTTGGCCGACCGACGTCACTACTGGCCCAGCACGTCCAGTTGCGTTGGAGCACACATGTACGATCACGAAGTGGACGATGACGGCTGCGAGCGCGAGGACAGCCTGTCGATCACGATGGCTGGTGGTTGTCCGCGTCGTCAGGTCCAGATCATGGCACACCGAGGCGCCACGGCCTCCGCCCGCGGCTCCGGGGCGAAAATTCTACGTCTCCGTTTTCCCGTTGATCATCCCATGTTTGTTTCCTCTAGTATCGCTTTCTTTGCTCAGGTGTCCATAAAATCGGAGGAGGCCCATTCACCTCGGTAGCGTTCCGACCGGAACACTGCCGTCCCGTCACCGGAAACGCTCGCGTATCCGGGATCACCAGTGGTTATCGATCATACCAAGGTTCCGACCCGGTCATCGAGGGCGTACGCGACGCAATCGCGTGGCTAGTCGGCGTGTAGCGATCAGACCAGCGGCGCCCAGGAGGAACCCAATGGCGAGCGCGTGTTTACGTCCCAAGCGTTTCGTAGCCCATTTGCGCAGGTCCGACGGTGCTCGCGTTGCCTCGCCGGAGGTGTCAGGAACGATCAAATGCTCGCCTACGATGTCCTCGTTGGTCCAAGTTACGTGGTGGGGGCGGACCTCGAAGCGATCGAAGCCCGCGACGTGAACGGTGACGTATCCCGCCCGTGGATCGCCGTCCCCCATGCCCACGGAGTAGGCGACCATGCTTCCGACCATGCCCGCCCAGTAGATGTTGTTCACATTCTGTTTTCCGAATCCTGGCTCACGGGCGATGTCGCTCATATATTGCCGTTTTGAGTTGCCCGTAAATAGGTAGTCGAATCGGCCATCGATCGCGTCGTACAAGTCCGAAAACCGGTAACTCTTGTCGTGTTGGAACGGACCTGGACTCAGCAGGGTGTCATCCCATACTCGGAAGTGGGACATCAGAATCGTTGGCGTGTCAGGATCGGCGGCCGACAAACTCTCGTCTAGAAAATCTCGGATCTGGGCCGCGCCATCCGACGAGTTAATCAGCACGAAGCTACAGCACGGGAGTTCGACAGTGGTCTGTAGGTAGCCCAGGTTCTTCTGGGTACGCGTGATCCGATTTCCCTCAAGGTCGTGGTTGCCGGGAGCGAAATACACCGGTGCGTCGAGGTGCTCGCGGTAGGTCGCTACGACGCTCGCGTCGTAAAGTGCGGCGTCGCCCAGGATGAACACCGCGTCGGTCATGTGCGTGTTAACGTCGTCGAGAAATTTCGACAGGCGGAGGCCATCCTCTGTGAGCGCGGAGGTATGGCCGACCACGGCGAATGTTGTCGGTTTGCCTGGATGGACCCCTTCGTCTCCGTGTGTCGGCGTGGGGAAAGAGACGCCGCCGAGCACTGCGAGCGCGCTCCGCCCGGCCCAGGCAACAGTCCTGGATCTTGCCGTCATCTTGGACCAGGACATTTCAGCTATTGTGGTACGGGCGAGTGCGGGCAGCGCCGAATCACAGCTGTGGGGGGAGGTATGACTGGGTAGGTCGACCGACTCAGCCTACGTCCGACCGGGGCGGGCGTCGTTCGGCGAGCGGTTTTGTTGCCCGGTCTCGGACAGGCACGAGCGATGATGAGGAAGGCGAGCAGCTGTCGTAGGGTGAGAAGCTGCCGGAGAACGCGCGAGGGTGTGACCTGGGAAGACCCTTCCCAGCGACTTCCTCCTCTCCCAGCTTCTCCCAGCCTCGCCAGCCTCACCAGCCTCGCCCAGTCTCGCCCAGCCTCGCCCAGCCTCGCCCAGCCTCGCCCAGCTTCGCCCAGCTTCGCCCAGCCTCGCCCAGCCTCGCCGTCCTCTCGACCGCCCGGCGCCCGAGTGCAGCGGGGCGGCGAAATATGCGCTGCGCCAGCTTCTCAACGGTTGGTGGGCGCGCCAAGATGTGGTCGATGGCCATAGCAATCACCCTCGTCGTGCTGCTCGCCTTCCTGGTTGGCTATCGCTTCTATGCGAGCTGGATCGGCAGGCGGATCTACGATGATCAGGAGGACCTGATCACACCGGCGTATGCGTTGGAGGATGGCCGGGACTTTGTGCCGACGGATAAACACATTCTTTTCGGCCATCACTTCACGTCGATCGCTGGTGCGGCGCCGATCATTGGGCCGTGCGTGGCAGCGTACTGGGGCTGGCTGCCGGCCCTCGTGTGGGTGGTGCTGGGCACTTTGTTCATGGGTGCGGTGCACGACTTCGGTGCGTTGGTGGTATCGATTCGAGAGAGGGGGCGTTCGATAGCGGACATCGCCGGCAAAGTGGTCAGCGAGCGGGTGCGCATCATGTTCTTGTCGTTCGTATTGGTGCTGAGCTGGCTCGTGCTTGCGGTATTCGCCATGGCGATCGCCGGTTTATTCGTGGCGATTCCCACGTCGGTGTGGCCTGTCAACATCGGGATCGTCGTTGCGCTAGGGATCGGCGTGCTTATCTATCGTATGAAGGTAGGGGCGCTGCTGCCATCGCTGGTGGCGTTGGTGCTCCTCTACGTATTCGTTTGGTATGGGGCCGCGCACCCGGTCGACCTCACCATCGCAACCGAGTCTGGAGGACTCGGTTGGACGCGCGCGGAGGCGAGTTTCGCGTGGATACTGGCACTATTCGGCTATTCGGCCGTCGCCAGCTTGCTACCGGTTTGGTTGTTGCTGCAGCCGCGTGATTTCGTCAACAGCCACCAACTTGTGGTGGGGCTCGGTCTGATCTTCTTGGGTCTGTTCGTGGCAAATCCTGTCATCGATGCGCCCATGTTTCGGGCGTCGGACGACGGCGCCCCGTCCATCTTTCCGCTCCTGTTCGTCACGGTAGCGTGTGGGGCGATCAGCGGTTTCCATGGGTTGGTCTCGTCGGGGACCACGTCGAAACAGATCAAGAAGCTCTCACAGGCCCGATTGATAGGCTACGGGAGTATGCTGGGGGAGGGTACCTTGGCGTTGGCCGCGACCATGGCTGCGGTAGCTGGCATCGGGCTGGTGACCGCTTGCACGCTTCCGGGACAGGGGGTCGTTTCGGATCTGAGCTGGTCGGTTTACTACGACACCTGGGCCCATGCGGGAGCGAACAAGGCGACCGCGTTTGTCCTCGGTGGCGGCGCGTTCTTGGAGTCGTTGGGTATTGGATCGAGCGTGGCCCGAACGCTGATGGCTGTTTTGGTCATTTCCTTCGCCTCGACCACCTTGGACACGGCGACCCGGATCGAGAGGATGATCATCGCCGAGTTGGGCACCGCCTTGCGGGTCAAGTGGCTCACTAACCCCTATTTGGCCACGTTCGTCGCCGTGGTGCCGGCGATTTTGTTGGCGACCTACACCGTCGAGGACCCCGCGTCGGGAGAAACGACGGAGGCGGGTTGGGTGTTATGGCCGATTTTCGGCGCGAGCAATCAGATGATCGCGGCGCTCACCTTGATGATCTTGGCGTTGTACTTTTGGCAGAGGCGACGGCCGGTGTTGCCGCTCGTTCTCCCGATGATGTTCGTGACGGTGATCTCGTTGGTTTCGTTGGTGATGAGGACGCGATCGTTTCTGGCGGCCGGCAACTGGCCCCTGTGCGGGTTGAGTGCTCTCTTGCTGAGTATGATCGTCTGGATGCTCGCGGAGGGGGCGTTGATGTACCGTGCTGCCAAGCGTGCGCGTCAGCAAGGCCCTCCAGCGAGCGAGTGAGCGGCATCGCAGTTCGGCGTCGGGGGGCTCGGCACTGGCCGTTCTCGCCGGCTACAGCTCGGACTTGAGCTCGGGGAAGCGTCGGAGAATGCGACCGACGTAGCGCCCGTTGGGGTAGCGCCGTAAGTACGCGCGGCCGCGGGTCACGGCAGTTGCGATCTGGCCGTCTTCAGTGGAGCCGAGCCACAGCTTGTAGACCGCAAGCTCGGCCAGTTTGTGGTTCGGTGCCTGGGCGAGGAAGCGCTTTAGTTCCCGCTCTGCCACTTGATAGTCTTGTGCGAAGTCCATGCGCAGGATGCCGAGGAGGAGGCGACCCTCGACGGCGTTGGGGTTGTCGCCGAACTGCTGCAGGAACTTGCTGAGGCAGTTCGCCGCGAGAAAGCGGGTCCCTGCCGACGCGTAGAGTTCGCGGCAGCGCTCCAAATCCCGGCTGATCTCGGCTTGCTCGATGCTGCGCTGGGCCCGTTCCACCAGTTCGCGCAGGATTGCATCTTCGGCCAGGTCGGGCTCGATCTCGTTGCGCCGAGCGTAACGCGGGCGTTTGCGAGTGGACTTGAAGAGGTTGTCGTCGACCGGTGACGGTTCGGGAACGTTGGCCAGGATCCGCTGCTCGGGGTTGGACGGCAGCCCCGGCACCACCCAAGACTCGGGAACGTGACCGAAGGGGAGCTGGACCGGCGCTTCGTCGAGGATCGCATCGTGGGACAGGGCCAATGCGGCCTCCACTTCGCGGTGGCTTACATCGAAGACGGTCGAGGTTGCCATCTCGAAACGGTAGCCGGCCTCCACCGCTGCGACGTGACGTTTGGTCTTGGCGTCGAGGACCTCAACACGTCCACGTAGGACCGAGACCAACGTATCGCGGTGATCGTCGACCTCGACCGTGAACACGGTGCCCAGCACCCGGACGATACCCGTCGGTGTGTGGACCAGTAACTCCGGGTCATCTTCTTCGCGGTCGTAGCGGATCGCTATCAGTCCGCGTTCCAGCGTCAGCTGGATGCGCGTGGGCGAAGCGTTGTCCCAGGAGACGGAGGCCCCCGGCTGGAAGGTCGCCAACAGTTTGCCAGCGAGGGAGACCTGCAGCGGATCCGCTGTGGTCTCGAACTTGGAACCGGGCGCGAAGCTGTTGCTACGTATGGTGTCGCCGTTGGAGCGTTGGAGCAGGCCGCGCCCAGCTACCACCCGACCGAAGGTTTGGGAGTGATGCTCGATTCCGCCGGCCATGGGGCGTTGCGTGTCGTGCGGGGCACGAAGCGACCCCCCGGCGAGGCCCATGGCCGTGCCGCCAGTGCCGCTGGAACCGTCGCTCGGGCCGATCGAGGGGTTGAGGAGCAGCACCACTACGCCCATCGCCGTTGCGGCCAGCCCAGCGGCCGCGGCGGGAGCCCTCAGGAGCGGGGTCAGAGCGGCGACGCCAGGTCGACGAAGAGCATTTCGGTCCACTCGGCCCATGATCTGGGCGAATTCGCGGGTTTGGGAGACGAGGTCTGGCGTGGAGGGTTGCGGCGGGCCCTCATACGTGGCGCGGAGACGTGATGCGAATCGACGACAGTCGGCGCAGGCTTGCAGGTGTGCGTCGTAGAGCGCTTCGACTCCAGAGCTGGCGCGGTGGGTCAGCACCAGATCGGCATCTTCGCGACACTCGTGACACCGGTAGCGTGGCTGCGGAGCGGGCGGTTGACGTGCGGAGAAGGACATGGCGTAAGAACGGGCGGGGAGACTCGCGGGAGGTTGTAGTCGAGGGCTCAGCTCGACGCCAGTATCTCTTTGAGTTTGCGGCGCGCTCTGCTAAGGCGGTCGCCCACGGTCGAGATCGGCTTGCTCAGGATCTGTGAGATCTCCTGGAGCGTTCGCCCCTCGTAGTGGTAGAGCACGAATGTCTCTCGCAGATCCGGGTGCAGACACTTCAGTACCCGCGAGACTTCATCGCGAGTGTCGATGCGATCGGTTTGAAGGTGCGCCTGCCGACTGATATTGAAGCTGCGAAGGGCCGACTTGACCCGGTCGCGACGGAAGCGCTGGCGCAGCAAATTGTGCGTGGAATTGGCGGTAATCCGGTACAGCCAGGTACTGATGGTGGATTGGCCCTTGAAGCGCGCAAGGGCCAGAAAGGCGTTGGTGAACACGGTCTGCAACATGTCGTCGATGTCCGGGTCGGCACCCAGCAGGCGGTGCAGATGGCCCCGCACCTGCGCCTGGTAGGCGTTGTAGAAGTGTCGGAGCGCGCGTTCATCGCCGGCGCATGCCCGCGCCACGAGGGCATGATCCTCGTTGCTCAGGTATTGAGAACGAGGGGGATCGCTCTTTGCGGGGGCCTCGGGGGGCGAGGGTAGAGTTTCGACGACGCTATGCATGGGATCGGCCATCTCGTGGTGCCGTGACGGTCGCAAAATAGACAGACACCCCTTTCGCTCCGTTTTTCAGGAACATCGTAAGTTTACACGGAAAGGATCGCTGCGGACCTCCAAACGGGCGGCGTGAAATACGCTGACGCGCTTGGTGTGTCGCATGGGCACGGGCGACCCTGGCGCATCGCGCTAGTGTACGACGGTGCAGGCACGCGATCGAGAACGCATCGTCGCCGCACTGGCGGTCGCGCTCGTGGCTCTCGGTGGGGTCTCGCTGGCGGGTCTCGCTGGCGCTGACTCCGCCCGGCGGGCGGACGTGTTGCTTGATCAAGAGGTGCCGGCTCATGTGGCGCAAGACCGGGCGCTGGCTCGGGACCTGACGTTCAAACGCACGAAAGACTATTTCAGCGCCGGAATCAAGTCGGACGCGGAGGCCTTCGGCGTGCCCCACATTTCGTTGGAGTCGCTCTCGCTTGCCAATCACTACGAACGAACCGTGATCGACCGACGTGTGTTGGGGCCGGGTCAGACCCTACGCTCGAAGCACCTCAAGGTCACTGCCGCGGTGCGGCGGGTCACCTATGCGCGGGAGGGGGTCAGCGTCAAGACGCGGCATCTGGTGGCCCGGGTCGAAAACACTTCTTCGCGCCCGGTCGCCTACTTCATGCGGGTGAACTCTGTGGCGCGCGGCGAATGCAAAGTTCGCGGGGTGCTGCGGCATAATGCGATGGCGCTCCTTCCACGCGGGAAGGCCGATGTGGTCGTGTGCGCAGGTCGGGGCAAGCTGGCGATCTTGGACTTGCGTGAACTCGAGATCACCGAGCTCGGATATGTGTATTTGAGCAAGCTCCCGCCGCTCGCCGTGGGTCACGACCTCCACTCGGTGCGTGCGCATCATCCCGGCCGAGGGGTGAAAATATGCTCGCAGGTGCCCGCTGAGCGGCTCCGAAGGCGAATCGTGGAAGGTTCGCTACGCTGGCAAGACGTGGCCGATTTCTACGCTCGGCACAATTGCGATCGAAAACAGTTTGTCGACGGCTACTCGCTTGCTACGCGAACACTCGCGCAACTGCCCTATCGTGCCGGATCTTCGCAGTGACGCGCGGGCCCTGGAACTCTCGCGCGGATCTTGCCATAGTCGGACGATGATCGTCGTCACCGGAACGATGCGCTCGGGTACGTCGATGTGGATGCAGATCCTCGTGGCGGGGGGATTTTCGCCCATCGGCGAGCGATATCCCGAATCTTGGCAGAACCTATGCAACGCGGCCAATCCCGATGGGTTCTACGAATCTGAGCTCGTTGGCGGCATCTACTATAGGACCAATCCGCATCCGGTCAGCGGCGCGTATCTGGCCCCTGAGCCCACCCGGCCCCACGTGGTGAAGGTGTTTATCCCCGGTTTGATACGCACCGACGTGGTGTTCGTCGACCGCTGCGTGGCGACCGTCCGATCGTGGCGCGCGTACGTTGTCTCTGTCCGCCGGCTCCAGACCTTGACCCGCGGTGCTTCGTCTCCCGTAGAGACCGCCGAAACCATGTCCGCGGACGGTTCGGGAGAGGAGGCGCCGGCCGCATTGCGGTGGTGGGCCGAGAACTTCGCCCTGATCCGAGATCTCGCCACGCGGGGGTACCCGGCGCACGTTGTTTCGTACGACGCGCTGCTTCGCGATCCGGAGAAAGCGGTGGGAGAGACCTTCGAGTGGATCGGCGCGGGCGACATGCGAGCGGCGGCGAGGGTCGTGGATCGGCGGCCGTTGCGGCGAGCGCCTCCCGATCTGGTGGCAGTTCAACGCGAGTCTCGTGGTCTCGACTCCGCGCACCTCGAGGTGTTCGACGAATTCTACGACCATGTGGATCGTGGCCTGCCGCTTTCGCAGGCCTTTGTGGACCGCCTCAACGCCACGGACGAGGCGCTGCGGCCCCAGGTCCTCGAGTATCACGCGCGGGCCAAGATCGAGGCCACACAGCATTGGCTCGATCGTGGAGGATCCTAGACCCAATTTCCAGCGCGCTGTCGTATCCGGGGATGGCGCGCTGGATGTGTTCCAGCGTCTGGCCGAGGTCGGTGATTGGTGTGGGAATCTGTGCCGGCAGCTACTAGACTCGCGGCCAATCGCCCGCAACGGGCCTTGACCTAGGACTACGCCATGCCCATGAATTCCGCGTCCGATCGCCTGAGGCTTCAGACACGCCCGGCCACCGTCCCTCTGGCAGAGCCGCCCATCTCCGCGTTTGCAAGCGTGGGGTTGGCTCCACGGTTGGCGCGCCAGGGCGAGGCCGAATCCAAGGCGTTGGCGCAACTCGGTGCGGAGGCGGTACCCACACTGCAGGCAGCGTTCCTCCCGCTGTTCTTCGAGCGTAGCGATCCGCCGATCCCGCGCATCGACCCGCACATCGACCCGCACATCGACCCGCACGACGCGGGCGACAGGAGCATCGCGCGCGCGATTCGGGCATTCGACCTGGCCTCGACCCGCCGGGGCTACCTCGCGGTCGCGTCCCCCTGGCGGACGGCGAAACGCGGCATGCTGGTGCTGTCCGTGGCGTTGCCGCTGTCGAGTTTGTCCGGGCCGGCGGTTGCGTTCGGGCACGGCGAGACCGTGTCCCAAGCGGTCCTCTCCCTGGGTCCTGCGAGTCCTGCGAGTCCTGCGAGTCCTGCGAGTCCTGCGAGTCCGGCAGCGGAATCCGCACCGCCGTCGCAGCGGTCCCAGTCCAGCTCCACCCTTCCCCAGCCGACCGACACACCATCACCCCACTCGGAAGCGCCGCGGCCAGCCGCCGGGACAGAAAGCGCTGCGGATGCTGTCGCACCCGCGCTGGTGTGGGGGCAGCTCTCCGGCAAGTCGTTGCGTCTCGCGCTCGATGACGACACCTCGATCTCCGGCCGCTTCCTCGGCCAGCAAGGTGCAACCTTGATCTTCGCACGAGCATCGGACGGATTGGTGGTCGCGTTTCCCGAGCAGCGAGTCAAGCGAGTGTTCTTGTTACCGGAGGAGCGTGCTGAAACGACGGTCGTGATCGGTAAGGAGGCGCTGCCCCCCACCAGCCGAGGCACGGGGTTGTTGGTCGGCGGCGGTTTGCTCACAGCCGCGGGAGCGCTGTTCACTGTCGGCGCGCTGGCGGTGTGTGCCGAAGGGGACTGCACCTATTCATTGCTGCTTATGCTGCCGGCCGCGGCACTGTTGAGTGGGGGCATTCCCATGCTCGCCGGCGGGAAGGCGAGGCGCGATCGTTGGAACGCCTATCATCGCAGGGAGCGGGCCGAGCTGGCGGTGGGGGTCTTCCCGGCGCGCGGTGGCTGGTCCGGTGCGCTGACGGTGCGTTTCTAGCCATTGTGTCGCGGATCGGGACGGGACGGCCGCGCGCGTTTCGGCTGGAGGTGATGCTATGTTGTCGCAGCGCTAGCGGGCTCGCTCGGCGACCTTGATCCATGAAGAAGCTCGCCCTCCTCGGTGATCCGAAGTTCTGGCCCCTATTTTGGACCCAGTTCTTCGGCGCGTTCAACGATAACCTGTTCAAAAACGCGCTGGTCATCCTTGTCGCCTACCGTTCGATGAGCGTGGCCGGCCTCGGGTCTGGGCAGGTTGTGGTGCTCAGCGCAGGCGTCTTTATCTTGCCGTTCTTTCTGTTTTCTGCCAGCGCGGGGCAGCTGGCGGACAAGATACCGAAGCATCGCTTGATGTCTTGGGTCAAGATCGCGGAGATCCCCATCATGGGACTCGCCGCGGCCGGCTTCTACTTTGACGCCATAGAGATCCTGCTGGCCGTGCTGTTCTTGATGGGGCTGCAATCGGCGGTCTTCGGTCCCGCGAAGTACAGCGTGTTGCCCGAGATCCTTGAGGAGAAAGAGCTCGTAGCCGGAAACGCCTTGGTGGAGATGGGCACGTTCGTCGCCATCTTGCTGGGCACCATCGGAGGCGGTGCGCTGATCGCCATGGGGGAGACGGGTCCAGCGTGGATCTCCGCCGCGGTGGTTGCCGTTGCCGTAACCGGCTGGCTCTGCAGTCGCAAGCTGGTGCCCACGCCGGCGGGCGACCCACGGCTGCGGTTCGATTTCAACCCGATCCGACCCACGTGGAGGACCTTCCAGGTCGCGCGAAAAAACCGTCCGGTCTATCTGTCCATCCTCGGGATTTCGTGGTTTTGGTTCTTCGGTGCCGCATTCCTCTCGTTGCTGCCCACCTACTGCAAAGACGTGTTGCAGGGCAACGAGCACGCCGTCACCTTCTATCTCTCTTTGTTCTGCGTCGGAATTGCCGCGGGTTCCATGCTGTGCGAGCGGTTCAGTGGACGCCATCTTGAGCTCGGTCTCGTCCCTCTCGGTTCCATCGGCATGACGGTATTCGCTGCCGACTTGTTTTTCGTCGGTACGCCATCACCCGAGGTGCTGGGTCCGTCGGTGATGCTCCCATTTGGAGACTTCATCTCGGCACCAGGGAGGTTGCGCATCGGTGTCGATCTCGCGTTGGTGGCGGTCTTCGGTGGGCTCTACACCGTGCCGCTATACACCATGATCCAACAGCGCTCCCCAGCATCGATCCGCGCCCGCATCATCGCTGCCAACAACATCATCAACGCGTGCTTCATGGTGGTCTCCTCTCTGCTGATTATGGCGGGACTCGCTGCCGGCCTCACGCTGCCGGAGTTGTTTCTAGGGTTGGCTGTCCTCAACGCGGTCGTCGCCTTCTATATTTACACTATCATTCCGGAGTTTCTGCTGCGATTTGTGGTGTGGATGTTGACCCATCTGATCTATCGTGTACGCGTAGAAGGGGGCGAACACTTGCCGCTTCGGGGGGCCGGAGTGATCGTCGCCAACCACGTGAGCTTTGTTGATTGGATGTTCATTGCGAGTGTGAGCCCGCGGCCGGTGCGGTTCGTCATGCACCACGGCTTCATGTCGATACCCTTGTTGCGCATGTTTTTTCGCGATGCCAAGATCATTCCCATCGCCGCCGCGTACGAGGACGCGGGGTTGCTCGGGGTCGCTTTCGATAGCATTGCGCGTGAGCTGGATGCGGGAGAGTTGGTGTGTATCTTCCCAGAAGGAAAACTCACCCGTGACGGCCGTATGAACGCGTTTCGTGGTGGTATTGAGAAAATCCTGCAGCGCAGCGCGGTGCCTGTGATCCCGGTGGGTATCGCTGGGCTGTGGGGTAGTTGGTTCTCTCGCTGGCCCGACGGGCGTGCCCGACCGCGGCTTGGTAAGCTAGGAGCGAGGATCAAACTGCGTATCGGGCAGCCGCTGCCGCCCCGTACGCCGCCTGTCCGTGCGGACGACCTGGAGCGAATCGTGGGCGAGCTTGCGGGGCAGGGCGACAATTCCACGGCGGAGCGTCGCCACAGTGGGACGTGAACCGCAGGGTCGGCGAGAAGACAGAAGAGCGAGGCTCCGTCATGCTGGCGGGCCCCACGTTGCCGACGAGCGTCGTCAAGTCACGTTGTACACCGGGACTCCTCAGCGCAGCGTTGCACCGCTAGCGCGGTGAGCCACAGACTGAGGGCCCAAGTCACGAGGCCGCTGATGCGCGTGATCCACAGTGTCGCCGGCTCGAGGATCTCGACCGTGGCGTGAATGAGAAGAGCCGCGACGAGAATGAGCTGCGAGAGCGCGAGTGAAGCCCCGCCGGCCCAATATACCGCGTCGCGGGAGGTATCCCTCAACGCGCGCCACGTTGTGGTGACGTGGTAGGGGCGATGTCCCCCAATTTCGAGCACCACGCGACATCGCGCAAGTTGAAGCGCGGGCCAGGTGCCGGAGGCCAAACACGCCAGCACCAGCCAAAGGAACGCACGCGCGAGCGGTGGAAACTCGAATACGAGTATGGCGAGCACGACGAATGCCGCGCGTAGGAGCGCGAACCACAGGGTCTGCACGAGCAGTGGGAGAAACCATCGACCGCAAGCGGAACAGATCTTCATGGGGGCCGTGGATCGGTGTAGGCGTGTGATCACGCCGCCCGCCAGCACCACGTCGAACGCCACGGCCACGAGCAACGAGAGCAGGAGCGTCGACTCGACCACGCCCAAGATCGCTGGTTGTTCGGCGAAGGACTCGAGGAGGGCGAAGAGCAGTCGCTCCTCCTCAATGGGGGCGGAAGGCGCGTGCGCACCTCGAACCGCGGCGCGGACGGGCAACGCGAGAACGTGGCCGAGGGTCGTATGTAGTACCCAGATGACGGCCAACAGCCCAGGGGCAGCCCATACTCGCCGGAGGCTCTTCATAGGCTGGCGCCTTTGATCAGCAGCAGCGAGATCATCTCGGTCCACTTGTGGAGTTGACTGCCGGCCGTCGCTGGAGGGCGCGTGTGCTTGGCGTAGCGAATGTTGTCGTTGCGGCGCAACTCGAACAAATATCTTCGATCTGGATCGATGCGCGCCGAAACGACCCGCCGACGGGGGAACGTGAAGACTTCGAGTCTCGATGGACCGGACCACCAGCGGACTTCGTTCAGCCCTTCCGAGAACTCGAATTCGATCTCGACCGGAACCTCTAGGTCGCCCTCGCGTGCGACCACGACCCGGCCTTCTATGTGCTCGGGGGCGAGCTCATTCACATCGCCCGCCGTTTGGGGGTCGCGCTCTGTTTGTACCAGCGAGCCCGCCGCGTCGCGGTGCCAGCCTGCGCCGACCGGTCGTCGGATATTGTCGACGCCACGGACCGCGAAGTTGAGGGGACCCGTGCCGCGCAACACGTGATCGAAGTAGTGTTCGAGGTCGAGCCGGATGCCTTCGCCGCTTTCGAGGCGCGCGAGGAGGGGATGTGTGCCGAGCTCGTCGCCAAAGGCCTGTTCCAAGTCGCTGCCGGTGGGATGCGAGAAACGGGCCTGCGCGGCGTAGGCTCGCAGCGCCCGATCCCACGGAGCGTGCCCGACCAAGTTTCTCAAGGTGAGCATCGCGGCTGCCGTCTTTCGGTAGACCACTCGGTGAAACGCCCTCGTCGAGGGATGGAACTCGCTGGCGGGACGATCTACCGCTCGCGGCGCGATGTACTCGTGCATCGCCAGGCGGATGCCGTCGTCGACGGACAACGTATGGCCGAACAAACGAACGACCCAAGGGTCGGCCCCGTACCGGTCGTAGAGGGCGAGCACGTTGGATGTCGTGTTGATGCCCTCGTC
Source organism: Nannocystaceae bacterium (assembly GCA_036479215.1). Lineage (GTDB taxonomy): Bacteria > Myxococcota_A > Polyangia > Nannocystales > Nannocystaceae > FL481. Next base: position 28,391 of record JAZGFE010000302.1, read on the forward strand.
GAGCCAGGGCTCCCGATCTTCGTCCGATGCGAACATACCCTGGAAATACTGGTGCCCGAACTCGTGCAGCGTCGTGAACGACCCGGTGATGCGTTCTTGAAACAGCCAATCGGGCATCCATGCCGGGTTTCTCCCCGTGGAGGTCGTGAAGAAGGTGGGATACTCCATGCCCTGTGCGCCGGCGGCGTCCTCGGGGGGCTCGACGATGGTGATCGTCGACCAGGGGTACGGGCCGAAGCGTGCCTCGTAGCTGGCGAGGGCGGCGAGTTGGGTGTCGATGTGTTGGCGCGCTGCGTCCCCGTGACTCGAAGAGAACAAAGTGCGGATCCGGATGCCGTTGTAGTCTGCCGACTGCTCGTCGAGCTCTGTCCCGGCGGTCCACGCGAAGTCGTGCACCATCTCGGCGTGATAGCGAAGTTTTCTCCGGTCTCCGTCTTCAGAATCTTCGATCCGAATCCCCGTGGCGCCGACCTTGAACCCTCGCGGGACGTCCAGATGGATGTCGTAGTCTCCGAAGTCGGCGTAAAATTCGCTGTAGTAGGAGAATGGATGCGCGCGCCACCCCTGCGCATCGTCGAGGACCCCCAGCTTGGGGTACCAGTGCGCGACCAAAAAAAAGCCTCTGCTGTGGCCCGTGCGCGCGAATACTCGCGGGAGCTGGGTGATGAAGTCGATCTCGATGGAGACCGATTGCCCCGGTGCGACCGCTTGGGGTAGGTGGACGGTCATGGTGCTGGGTTCCGTGTCTTCGGACCAACGCAGCTCCCGGCGGGCTGTAGCGTGTATGTGTGCATCGCCCCCTCCGCTCGGCGTCGCCTGCAGCAGCAGGTGCACCTCTCGGATGTCGAGGTATCCCCATGAATCTCGGTCGCGTACCTGACTGCGGTGGCGATCTCCGCTGTGCCGAAGCCAGAGCGTGTCGTCCGCGCGGAAGGCGTTCATGTATTGATGGAAGCGGAGGCGGCGAACCTGTCGGGACGTCCGGTTGCGCCAGGTGACCCGAACCTGGCCCTCGACGCGTTTTCGTTCCGTGTCCAGGCGGGCGTCGATACGGTAGTCGGCGATACGCGCGGACGCGGGTACGACTCCGCGTAGCGACGGCTCCCGGAGGGCCTGCGTGGGCTCGGCCACCGGCGTGTTCATCGGATCCGGCCGAGACCGCGCACATGCGGCGAGGGTGGCTGCGAGCATCGGCGCGAGTCCGATCTTGCAGAACGCCAGGAGCGTGCTCGTGCTTGGGATCTCCACCCGCGTGATGGCGTACACCGCCGCGATGGGAGCATCAACGGGCGGTCTCCTGATTCCAGGGTGCGCGACGCGGCAGGCGGTGGAGAGCGGTCAGAAACGCGACGCTCCCCTGCACCGCGGGGCTCGGCGCATGGGGACGATGCGGGATGTCCGCAAAGACGCGATCGTCGTGTCGACCGCGCTTCAGGCCCGCGCGCGGGGCTTGGTGTCGCGGCCGGGTGCGCCTAGGTTCTTCTGACCCTATGGATCATCCGGTCGATCTAGACGAGCCGACGCTCGAGCAGTTGGGCCACGCCCTCGGGGGCTGCCTGCGACGGGGTGACCTGGTGCTGCTCAACGGTCCCATGGGCGCGGGTAAGACCACGCTTACGCGTTCGTTGGCCGCAGGCCTCGGAGTCGATGAGCCGCAGCATGTGCGCAGCCCCTCGTTTGCCCTCTGCATCGACTACCCGGGTCCGATCCCCCTGCGCCACGTGGATCTCTGTCGTTTGGACGCGGGGTTCGGTGGGGGGGGCGCCGCATTGGAGTCGCTGGGCATCGAACACGGTGAGCTCTCCTGCCCCCAGCGCGTGACCGTGGTGGAGTGGGCGCAGCTGTGGTGCGATGCGCCAGTCCCGCACCTGCGCATCCAGCTGCGGCGTCTCGCGGCGTCGCCGAGTCGGCGCCGTCTCACATGGGAGACCTGTGGGGGTGATTGGGACGCGCGCTGGAGGAGCGTATTCGCGCCTCTCGCTCCAGGCACCCGGCCCGTCGCGTGAATACCGCCTCCAGTCCGCTCGCAATCGAGCAAGAAACCTCCCAAAACGCCGCAGTTGGCGTACGCGTCGCCATCAGCGGGTCTTTCGCGGTCGAATTGGGCTTTTCTCGCGCAACGACGCGGTCTATCGTGCGGCGCGATCGGTCGGCCAGCAAACGTACTGCAGCAGGTCGGCATCCCCATTTTCTCCCGGTCCACCGTTTTCAAGCACATCGAAACACACGAGGTAGCATGGCGAAGAGCAATCAGTCCCGAGAAGTCGTTGTCGTAGGTTCTAAGGTCAAGGACGTCATCCGAGAGGCTGGCCTGCGCAGCGATGGAGAGCTGGTCCAGGCGGTTTCAGAGCGCGTTCATCAAATCCTCGACGAGGCTGTCGAGCGCTGCACGTCCAACGGGCGCAGTACCGTCCGGCCCCACGACCTGTAGGTCGTGGAGTTGAATCGGGCTGGGTGCGTCTCGGCCCACATGTGGCTCGTGCCCTTGCTTCAGCGGGGGCCTCGGGCTGAACGGAACGGTCAGTGCGTGAACACCGCAGCGCTTTCGATCCGGATGGCGGCGTGGGGTGTTTGCGTCGCGAGGTGCCGACGGGGTAGCTAGCGTGAGGCGGTCGGACCCCCGGGTTGTTCTGGTCGTTCTGCAAACGGGACCTCGGTCCCCCGGGTAGAGGAGACTCCGTCTTCTCCGACCGGGTCCGTCGCTCGATCCCGCACACGGGCCCTCATGCTCCAGTTCCTCGTTACGGCACCTCGTCGCACGGAAACAGTACTTGCCGACGAGCTCCGAGAGCTGGGCGCTGAGTCGGTAGGTGAGTTCGCGGCAGGAGTACGGGTCCGCGCCGACCTGGAATTCGCCTATCGTGTCTGTCTCTGGTCGCGCGTGGCGAGTCGCGTGCTCTTGCCTCTACGGGAGTTCGACGCCTCCGACGGGGATGAGCTCTATCACGAGGTCGGGACTGTCGACTGGCGGGAGCATCTCGGGGTCGGGGATACGCTGGCCGTCGATTGCACCACGCGTGAAGCTCGCATTTCGCACTCGCGTTACGCGGCGCTGCGGGTCAAGGACGCCGTGGTGGATCAGTTTCGCGCACGTACCGGCCGCCGACCCTCCGTTGATGTGCAGCGGCCGTCTGTGCGATTGCACCTGCATCTCGCCGGCTCCCGAGCGTACCTGAGCCTCGATCTTGCTGGCCAGAGTTTGCATCGCCGGGGGTATCGGACCGGCACCGTCATCGCACCTCTCAAAGAGAACCTCGCGGCCGCGGTGCTGCGCCGGGCGCGTTGGCCCCAGACCTGCGAGGCCGGCGGGACCCTGTTCGATCCGATGTGTGGGGGGGGAACGTTGCTCATCGAGGCGGCCATGATGGCGACCCGACGTGCGCCCGGGCTGGGTCGTGCGTATTACGGTTTTCTGGGATGGCGCGGACACGATCGCGGGATCTGGAGCCGGTTGGTTGCCGAGGCGGAGTCAGCCGTACGTGTCGGGAACGGCTCGAACCTGCGCATCTCCGGTTGTGACGCGGATCCCCAGGCCGTTGCGGCGGCGCAGGCCAATGTGCGCAATGCTGGCTACGAGGGCCGCATTCACATCGAGTGCTGCGATGTCGCGGCGGTCCGAGCACCCGCTTCGCAGGGCCTCGTCGTGGTGAATCCGCCCTACGGGCATCGTCTCGCCGACGACCGTGAGGTGGCATGCCTCTACCGAGCGCTCGGCGAGCGTCTCGCTGGTGCGTTCTCCGGCTGGCATGCGGCGGTGCTCGTGGCCGGCGAGGGGGTGTCGACAGGTCTCGGGCGCCGGATCCGACGTCGTCATAGCTTCTACAATGGGCGACTGGATATCGATCTGCTTTGTCTCGATCCCCAAGGGAGCAAGGTGTCGGACGCCTCACGCTCGAAGGACAACCCGGCAGCCGAAGGGCGCGTCGGAGACGAGGCGGGTCGGGGGGAAGAATCGGGCGACGCTTCCGCGTTCTCCAATCGTCTCCGAAAGAACGCCAAGCGGCTCGCACCTTGGATCGCTCGCAATCAGATCAGCTGCTATCGGCTCTACGACGCGGACATCCCCGAGTTCGCTGCGGCCGTCGACATCTACGACGGTTGGGTGCATCTGCAGGAGTACGCGGCGCCGCCCAGCGTCGCAGAGGCGCGGGCGACCCAGCGTTTGGGCGCGATGAAGGCGGCGTTGCCCGCTGTGCTTGGGATCCCCTCTGGTCGTGTCGTTGTGAAAAGCCGCGCTCGGCAGCGCGGCAAGCAGCAGTATGGACGGCAGGCGACGACCGATCGCTTCTTCGAAGTCCAGGAAGGCCAGGCTCGGTTTCGGGTGAACCTGCACGACTACATCGATACGGGGCTCTTCCTCGACCATCGGCCGATGCGCGCGCGAATCACGGCCATCAGTTCGGGAAAGAGGTTTCTCAATCTGTTCTGCTACACCGGCACGGCGACGGTTTGCGCGGCTGTGGGCGGGGCCGACAGCAGCGTGAGTGTGGACACGTCGGGCACCTATCTGACGTGGGCCCGCGAGAACCTCGAAGCGAATCGTATCGACGCCCGGCTCCACGCCCTCGTGCGGCTCGACGCCCGACAATGGGTTCAGGACTATCGAGGACGGCCCTTCGATCTCGTATTTTGCGACCCTCCTACCTTCTCCAATTCGAAACGCACCGCGCGAGACTTCGAGGTGGAGCGGGATCATGTAGCGTTAATCCGGGACGTGATGCGGATCGTGGCCCCGACGGGCACACTTGTCTTTTCCACCAACAAGCGACGATTCAAGCTGGCGACCGAACTCGAGTCAGGCTTCGCTGTCGAGGACGTGCGCGACTCCACGATCCCGATCGACTTCCGACGGCGATCCAACGCGCACCATTGCTGGGAGATTCGGCATAGCGAACCCACCCCCGTCTAGTTGCGACCTGAGCAACCAGGCGGTCCGAGCTCGCGGGCACTGGACGGCGGAACACCAGAAGGCGTGATGCGAAATGTGCGAGAAGGCCCAACGGAGGGTGTGCGCGTCGTAGCGGTCGTGTGGGTTCACACCTTGTCATCCAGTGAAGCGTAGGCCGCCAGACCGTGGCGAAGGACCTCCACAGATTTTCTCAAGTCATGCTCGTTGAGTACGTAGGCGATACGGACCTCGTTGCGGCCTAGTCCTGGGGTGGCGTAGAAACCAGGCGCAGGCGCCATCATCACCGTCGCGCCTTCGTACTCGAATTCGGACAGCATCCACTGGCAAAACGCTTCGCTGTCTCGCACCGGAAGTCGAGGCATGAGATAGAAGGCCCCTTCAGGCTTTCGCAGGAAGACGCCGTCGATGGAGCAAAGCCCCTCGTACAGTACGTCGCGGCGGCGCTCGAATTCACTGATCATCGTCGAGCTGAAGTCGGGGCTGAGATGCTCGATCCCTTCCGCGAGTACCTGTGCCAGGCCCGGGGCTGAGAGACGGCCCTGTGCCATCCGCAGGCACGCGGCTTGGATTTCTCGATTTCGGGTGATCAGGCAACCAAGTCGGATCCCGCAGGCCGAATAGCGCTTGGACACGCTATCGACCACGATCACGAACGGTTCCGCTTGAGGCAGCATGAGCGCACTATGGACCTCCCCCCCAGCGTAGCTGAATTCGCGGTACACCTCGTCGCAGATCAGAAATAGACTGTGCGTGCGGCAGAACGCGGCGACCATCTCGAGTTCGGAGCGGGTGTACACCGTGCCTGTCGGGTTGTTCGGGTTGCAGATCACTACCGCCCGTGTCCGTTCCGTCAGCGCGGCATGCCAGGTCTCAATCGGAGGAAGGTGGAATCCATCTTCGCCGCGGCTGACGACCGGAGCGAGCCGAATGTCCCCAAGGGCGGCGAACGTGCTGTAGTTCGAATAGAATGGCTCGACGACCAGTAGTTCGTCCCCCGGGTCTGCGCACGCCATGAACGCGAACATGCACGCTTCGCTGCCTCCGGTCGTGACGAGAAGTTCTCCCGGCCGTAGCGTGATTCCGATCGAGCGATAGTAGTACTCGAACGCAGCGATACACTTGTCCGTACCTCCTGAGGGAGTGTAGGCCAGCACGCGATCCTTGATTCCGAGTAGACGATCCCGCATCACGGCTGGGGTTTCGATATCGGGCTGTCCGATGTTGAGGTGGTACACGTGCACCCCACGTCGCTTCGCAGACTCGGCGAACGGGGCCAGCTTCCGGATGGGAGATGGGGGCATCCGTGCTGCGCGCTGAGATATTTTTGCGACCATATCCGTGTCTCTCGCCTATGCCAGAAACGGACTCTGCTGGCTAGGTTGTAGCGGATCTCCCACTCTGTGGGGCCTGCGGTCGGGCATCTCCGGGATCCACAGGCCCTTCCGTCGCCCCGGCCGGGGGCCGTGCGAGCTCGGGGCCTGCAGGCGGCGCGTCGCTGGCGTTGCCGCGGACAGCGTCACGGTGCCCAAGGGCCGCGCCCTTCCCATTCGACCCTACCCCGAGGCCCGGAGCCGTCGGATTTCCCTGCGCCTCCGGCGTGCATTCCCCCCTGCTCTTGACTAGTCGCTCTTCATCTCGCCGCGCGCGAAGATCGAGGCGACGTAGGTGAGCACATCGGTGGCGGAGACATCGTCGTACCCGTAGTTGCGGATGAGTCGCTGCTTGACCACATCGATTTTTTCTTGGGCCTCCTTGTCGACGACCTGACTCACGAGGCTTGTGAGTTTGATGCTGTCCTTCTGGTCTTCGAAGAGCTTTAGTTCGAGCGCCTTGTACAAGCGTTCGTTCGTACGATAGTCGAACTGCTTGCCCTCGATCGCCAGAGCGCCGATATAATGCATGATCTCTCTGCGAAAATCATCTTTGCGGTTGTCGGGTATGTCGATCTTCGTTTCGATCGATCGCATGAGTCGCTCGTCTGGCTCCTCGTCCTGACCCGTGTACGGGTTTTTTACCTTCTCGCGCTGGGTGTACGCTTTGACGTTGTCGATGTAGTTGCTGCAAAGACGCGAAATAGCTTCTTCGTCGGCGCTGATGGCCCTTTGCACTTCGTTTTTGACGATGTCTTCGTACTCCTGCTTCACGACTGCCAACAGCTCCGCATAGCGCTTACGCTCGTCGTCGTTGGTAATCAGACTATGATTGCGCAGCCCGGACTCGAGTTCGTTCATCACCATGAAGGGGTTGATGCTCGTCTGGCCCCGGTCGCTCACCAGACAATTCGCTATCTTGTCCTGCACGTATCGCGGCGATATACCGCTCATGCCTTCATGGGTGGTCTCTTTGCGCAGCTCCTTGACGGAGTCTTGGGTGTAGCCTGGAAGCGTTTTTCCGTCGTAGAGCTTCAGCTTCTGCAGCGACGTGAGCTGCTGGTTCTTCGGCTCCTCGAGTCGGCTCAGCACCGACCACATAGCGGCCATCTCGAGGGTATGTGGGGCGATGAAACGACCTCTGACCTTGTTGCTGTTGTAATCCTTCGAGTAGATCTTGATCTCTTCGTTGAGCTTCGTGATATACGGGACGTCGATTTTCACCGTACGGTCACGCAGCGCCTCCATAAACTTGTTCTCCAGTAGGCGCTCGTATTCCGCCTCGTTCGTGTGCCCGATGATGACTTCGTCGATATCGGTCTGGGCGAACTTCTTGGGTTTGATCTTTTGCTCCTGCGTCGCGCCTAGGAGGTCATATAAAAAGGCCACGTCGAGTTTGAGAATTTCGACGAACTCGATCAGTCCGCGATTCGCCACGTTGAACTCGCCGTCGAAGTTGAATGCGCGCGGGTCCGTGTCGGATCCATATTCGGCGATGCGACGATAATTGATGTCGCCGGTAAGCTCCGTCGAATCTTGGTTCTTTTCGTCCTTGGGCTGGAAGGTGCCCACGCCGACGCGGTCCTCCTCGCTCACAAGCATGCGACGCACTCGTACGTGCTCGACGCACTTGGACCAGTCGCCGTCGTAGTTGAGCATGAGTTCGCGGAAGATGAACCGACAGGCCGGGTTGAGCTGTCCACGTACGTAGGGTCGGAATCCGTCCTGTTCGAGTCCAAGCACATCGATGGCCTTTTCACGCCATTCGGGCGGGATGAGCTTGAGTGGCTCTTCATTCATTGGGGAGGGGAAGACGTCCTGACCCGCCGTAAGGTGGCGCAGCTCCGGTGGGAGTGCCCATTCGTAGGTATAGAGTGCCCCCTCGTCGGAGCGGCTATACTCTTCGAGTCCCTGCTTCAAGAGGCGAACGATAGTGGACTTCGAGGATCCAACGGGGCCGTGAAGCAAGATGATCCGCTTTTCTGTGCCGTAGCGCATGGCTGCGGCCTTGAGTACGTTCACCAGGCGCATCAGGGGGATGTCGAGGCCGTAGATGGCGTCGGCGCCTCCGTGTGCCTCATCCTGAAAGAAACGATACCGTCGGATTTTTTTCTTGTTGTCGACGTACTCCTCCGTGCCGTGCGACACGACCATGTCGTAAAGACGCTCGAACGCCGTCCGCGCGACACGCGGATTGTTCTTCACGAGTTCGAGATAGTCGCTGAAGCTGCCGGACCAGTGGAGGTCGGTGTAGCGTCGAAAGTCTTGGAGGCTGGCGATACGTTGGACGAGGTCGGATGAGGTCATTGTGTTCCTCGGACGAAGGGGTGGCCGTCGGTGGTCCGTGAGTGCGCTCAGCTACGAGCCGTGTAGTTCAGAGCATACGCTCTAAAGATGTGGTGAGCCCGCCGCTTCTACGCAAGAGCAGCCTGGGCCCCGAAGCGGTGCTAAGCTCGGGGAGGGCGCAGGTTCCTCCCCGAAGCGGCACGGTGGCGACCGTCACCATGGTCGCGGCTGCAGCCCATCGCCTGTTCGACCCGGACGGCTCGGCCTCCCCCAGCAAGGGCTCCCACACCCCTCTCCCCGATCGCACGCTTTCATGATTTCACGAATCGAGAAAGACCACCGCCGCTTCCGCGAGATCGTTCGCGGGCGTATTCGTGACAATTTGCGCAAGTACGTATCGCGTGGCGACATGATCACCCGTCGAGGCAAAGACTCGGTATCGATCCCGATGCCTCATATCGACATCCCACGTTTCGTATTCGGTCAGAAGCAGAAAGGTGGTGTGGGACAAGGTGATGGCGACCCGGGAGATCCGGTGGGTGGCCAGGAACAGGACGGTGAAGGCGGCGCGGTGAAGGCGGGCGAAGGAGAGGGGGACAAGGCTCTGGAGGTGGAAGTGTCGCTCGACGAGCTGGCGAAGATCATGGGCGAAGAGCTGAGTCTTCCGCGCATCGAGCCCCGCGGATCGAAGAGCCTCGAGACGGCGAAGGACCGATACGTCGGCCTGCGGAGCACTGGCCCAGAAAGCCTGCGCAACTTCAAGGCCACCTTCAAACGCGCCCTCAAGAGACAGGTAGCGACCGGGGCCTATAACCCGGACAACCCTATCATCGTACCGATCCGGGAGGACCGTCGCTATCGGTCGTGGAAGAGTGAGCCGCGGCCTGAGTCGAACGCAGTCATCGTCTATATGATGGACGTCTCAGGATCGATGGGGGACGAACAGAAAGAGATCGTTCGCATCGAGTCGTTTTGGATCGATACCTGGCTGCGAAGCCAGTACAAAGGGATCGAATCACGCTATATCATCCACGACGCCACTGCGCGTGTGGTCACGCGGGAGGTCTTCTTTAACACGCGGGAGTCTGGTGGCACAATGATTTCGTCGGCATACCGAGCGTGCTCAGATCTGCTTGAAGCCGAGTTCGATCCCCAAAACTGGAACATCTATGCGTTTCATTTCAGCGACGGCGACAACTGGTCGGTGGATGACACGGCGACATGTCTCCAGCTGCTGCGGGATTCGTTGTTGCCCAAGCTCAATCAATTTGGGTACGGGCAGGTGGAGAGCCCGTATGGATCAGGTCAATTCATCAAGGACCTGACCGCGGCCTTTGGGGATGTTGAGGCCCTGGTGACGAGCGAGGTCAAAACCAAAGAAGATATCATGGATTCGATTCGAGATTTTCTACGGGGGGGGAGATAAAATGGCCGCTTTGGACCCAGTGCTCGTCGACACTCAGAGAGAGGTTCAGGGGTACGCCGACGAGTTCGGGCTGGACTATTTCACGACGTTTTTTGAGATGGTCGAGTATCGAACGATGTGTGAGGTCGCCGCGTATGGGGGCTTTCCCTCGCGGTACCCGCATTGGCGCTTCGGCATGGAGTACGATCGGCTCATCAAGAGTCACACCTACGGACTCTCGAAGATCTACGAGCTCGTCATCAACAGCGATCCCTGCTACGCGTATTTGCTCGAGGGAAACAGCTTGGTCGATCAGAAACTCGTGATGGCCCATGTCTACGGCCACTGCGATTTCTTCAAGAACAATCGTTTTTTTTCGTGTACAGATCGTCGCATGATGGACGGAATGGCCAATCATGCAGCCAGAGTGAGAAAGCAGATGGATCGCCATGGGGTGAGTCCCGTCGAACAATTCATCGATACGTGTCACTCACTCGACAACCTTGTGGATCCATGGTTACCGTTCCGGGGCCCCATCCACGCCTCGCTGCGCCGCTCGGCGGACGAAGTCGAGGCCGAAGAACCTGCGCGTCTACGGACCGGAAGCGAGAGTCAGTACCTGGAGGGGTATATCAACCCACCCGAGTTTCTCGAGGAGCAAAAGCGCAAACGTGAGCGCGAGCAGGAGGCGGATCGTCGGAATCCACCTAGCCCCGAGCGGGACGTGCTGGGGTTCCTTCTGGCAAACGCCCCGCTCGAGCCCTGGGAAGCTGACGTCCTGAGCATCATTCGCGAGGAGGCGTACTATTTTCTGCCGCAGGGTCAGACGAAGATACTCAACGAGGGATGGGCGACTTACTGGCACTCCAAAATCATGACCACACGGGCCCTCAAGGACAGTGAGATCATCGACTATGCCGACGCTGCCAGCGGCGTTACCGCCATGGGCCCGACACAGCTAAACCCCTACAAGATCGGTGTGGAGTTGTATCGAGATATCGAAGCACGTTGGAACAAGGGACGCTTCGGAAAAGAGTGGTCGGAGTGTGACAACCGATCCGAGCGCGACAACTGGGACAAGAAGCTTGGGCTAGGGCGCTCGAAGATCTACGAGGTCCGGCGCTTGTACAACGACGTTACGTTCATCGATGAGTTCTTCACCGAAGAGTTCTGTCGTCGAAACCAGTTTTTTACGTTTGCTGCGAACCGGAGAACTGGGCGTTTCGAGATCGAAACCCGCGAGTTCCAGGCCGTGAAGGCGAAGCTGCTTGCGGAGTTGACCAATTTTGGTCAACCCTTCATCTATGTTGTCGACGCGAACTACCTCAACCGCGGGGAGTTGCTACTGGGCCACCGGCACGAGGGCATGGACCTCAAGCTCGACTATGCGCGGGACACGTTGCGCGGCACGGAACGTGTTTGGCGACGTCCAGTCTCTCTCTTGACGCTTGTCGATGGCAAGCCGAAACGCATCCGCTACGATGGGTCGGAGATCACAGTGGCCGAGGAGACGGCGGCTTTCCGAGTCTAGAGCGCGTCTCGGCCCCCTCCGGGCGGGGTCGCGGTCAGGCGACAGGCGCATCGCGCGACGGGGGGTATGCGCGTGGCGCGTGGCTTGGCGACGCACCCCAGGTGAAGCTGTCGCCAGTTCCGCGGCGAACGTGGTATCCTCCACAGCGATGCGGCTGATCGCTTGGCCGACCACCGACGTCGGACGGATCCGGAGTCACAACGAGGACGCGTACCTCGTCGACCCGCGCCTCGGACTGTACTTGGTGGCCGATGGTATGGGAGGGCATGCTGGTGGCGCGTACGCTAGCCGGGCGTGTGTGGAAGCATTTCGAGAGGTCGTCAGCCGCGGCTTGGGGTCACTGCTCTCCGAGCCGAGCGATCCGACGCAGCACATGAACGAGCTCCTCGCCGCCGCGGCAGGCGAGGCGAGCGCGTGCATCTTCGACGAGGCGGAACGAGATCCTGCCTTGCACGGGATGGGCACGACGCTGACGGGCGTGCTCTTTCACGGGGCGCACGCCTATATCACGCACGTGGGCGACAGCCGTTGCTACCTTATACGGAACGGCACCGTGCGGCAGTTGACTACGGATCATTCGTGGCTCAACGAGCAGATTGAGGCCGGGCTACTCACCGAGGAACAAGCTGCTGAGAGCGAGCTCCGGCATATCATCACGCGATCGATCGGATTCGAACGGGAAGTCGAGCCCGATATTTTGACGGTCCATGTCAGCCCAGGCGATGCGTTCTTGCTGTGTTCGGACGGAATGTCCAACTACATCGAGTGCGAAGAGCTGGCGGGCTTGGCTTGTCAGCACTACTACGGCGATCTATCCAAGGCCTGTGCGAACCTGGCGCTCAGTCGTGGTGGAGAGGACAATGTAACGGTCCTAACGGTGCTGGCTTGCAACGATGTGGACGAACGGCGACCTGCCGGGGCGTCTCAACCGATGCCCGCCGCCGGAACGGCGGCCACCACTCCTCGCTAGGCCGGCCGCCGTGGGCTGGTTCGCAAGGTTGCGTCGTGCCTGGGGAGGTGACATCGGCCCGCGCGACAGGGGCTTTATATTGGTTGACAGCGTGGCCCAGTATGTTACTCGGCGCTTGGGGAGCGGAGGTCGAGGGGATGAGGTGATCGCGGCGTAGATCGACATCGGTCCTGCGTCGAGGAAAGTCCGGACTCTTCAGGGCAAGGTGCTGACGAAATGTTAGTCGGGGTGACCCGCAGGAAAGTGCCACAGAAAGCAAACCGCCGGTCACGGGCCACGGTAACGGGGTCCGGTGCCGGCAAGGGTGAAAGGGTGTGGTAAGAGCACACCGGGTCTCTGGCGACAGCGACCGCAAGGTAAACCCCACCTAGAGCAAGGCAAACAGGGACGTATCGCCCGCTTCGGCGGGGGTGAGGGGTGGCCCGCCTCGTCCCGGGTACAGCCGCATAGACGAATGATCACCACCTGGAGCGGGCAACCAACCCAGGTACAGGACCCGGCTTACGACCCCGCTCGGCCTCTTCTCCCCATCCTACGCATTCTGCGTCACACGAGGCGGTGGCTCGTGATCGACTGGTACATGGCTGGGATGAGTGCGTAACGCCCCTGTCGCCGTACAAACACTCACAGCATAGAGATCGACATTCGGCTGCTCGCGTTGCTCAGCAGGGGGCTGCGTGATAGTTTGAATGCGGCCCAAGAACGCACCTCTATGCTGCGTCCAGCGTGCCGATGTGAGTCGGGACATGTTTCGTACTACGTCGATAAGCGTGCTTTTGGCCACGATCGGGTCCTGCTCAGATCCAAATCAGTCCGACGAAGACTCACCGGCATCTGCTGTCGTTCCAACTCACGAGTCAACGAGCGGAGACGGAGACGGGGACGGCGACGGCGACGGGGACGGCGATGGCGATGGGGACGGCGATGGGGATGGGGATGGGGATGGGGATGGGGATGGGGATGGGGACGGGGATGGGGACGGCGATGGGGATGGGGACGGGGACGGCGATGGAGATGATGATGATGACGACTCTACCGATGCGGGACCGGATTGCGCTACGGCCGAGATCCAGTTCATACCGCAGCAGCCCACCGTTTTGCTCCTGATCGATCAGTCCGGAAGTATGAGCAAGGACTTCGATGGGGGGATTTCGCGGTGGGATTCACTACGATCGGCGCTCATCGACGATCCCGGTGGCGTGGTGCCTCAGCTCGACCTCGCCGTACGATTCGGCCTCGCTCTGTATACGAGTATCGAGGGATCCGAAGGCGGGGAATGCCCGATGCTGGGTCAGGTGGACGCGAAGATTAACAACTATACGGAGATCAAGCTGATGTATCGGGATGCTTCGCCAGAGGCGGAGACCCCCACAGGTGAAGCGATTGAGGCGGTTGCTCCCACCCTCGCAGCCGACAGTTCGCCGGGCGACAAGGTCATCGTGCTGGCGACGGATGGTGAACCGGATACTTGTCTCGAGCCTCACGCGGAGAACGGCCAGGCGCGAGCGGTCACCGCGGTCCACGAGGCCTACTCGTTGGGCATCACAACGTTCGTGATCAGCGTGGGCGACGAAATCAGCGAGATCCATCTACAGGACATGGCGAATGCCGGCCAAGGGGTGGGCGAAGATGACGTTGACGCGACCTTCTATCAAGCCACCGATCCCGATGCGCTTGTCGACTCGTTTCTCGAGATTGTCAACGGCTTGCGCGAGTGCACCTTCATGCTCGACAACGCGGTCGAAGACGGATTCGAGGCAACTGGCGTTGTGGCCATCGACGGGGCCGAGATAGCGCAAGACGATCCCGACGGATGGGCTCTCGTCGATGCCACGCATGTCGAACTCATGGGTGACGCGTGTGCGAAGGTGCAAGAGGGCGAGGTCTGGATCCAGATCGCTTTCGATTGCGACGATGACGATATCGCCCCGAAATGATGCGCCCCGACGGCCGCCGGAACCGTGAGCTTAGCCGCCCTTCTGGCCCTTTTCTACCTTGATGAGGCGTTCGACCTCCTCGGGAAAGTGCGCAGCCCAGTAGAGGAGGCGGCCGCAGTATTCGCAGTTGATGATCTCCTCGCCCTTACGTAGTGTCACGTAGGCTTGGTGCGCGATCTGCATCTTACACGCCATGCACCGCTGCTGGTGCACGGGTACGAACGCGATGCCGTTGGTGCGTGTCCGGACACGTTCGTACATGCGGAAGCTGTCGCGATCTACCTCGGCGGTGAGTTTGTCACGGGAGGAACGCGTCTTGCCCAACGCGCTTTCGAGTGCTGTTTGTTCGCCGCACAACTTCTTTTTTTCGAGTTCTGCCTGTGAGCGCACAGCGGCCAACTCCCGCTCCATGCCGCTGATACCCGACTCCGCCTTGGCGATAGCGGAGCTGATCTTCTCGATCTCTTCCGACCTCGACTGCGCCATCCGTCGTGTCGTGTCGATTTCTCGCTGCGCGGCGGTGAGTTCGCGTGCGTTCTTCACGGACGCGAGCCGCTGCTTGCTCACCCTGATGTGCTCATCTTCGTCTTCCAACTGGGACTGCTGCTGGGCTTTGAATGCCCGACTCTCCTCGAGCTTGGTGTGCTCGGTCAAAAGCATCGCCTCAAGGCGGGCGAGGTCCGCGTCAAGCGTCTCGAGTTGCTTCGGGATCCACTTGAGACGGCGCTCAATTCCGAGCATGCGCCGATCTGCCTCTTGTAGCTTGCGGAGCGCGACGATTTGTTCGTTCATCTGGGTGCCGTCTGTGAAGACAGGTGAATTCGGAGAAGGAGGAACACGGCGCTCGTGTCACTCGAGGCAGCAGGAAGGGAGGGGGGTGGGCCCACCTGGACTCGAACCAGGGACCAACCGGTTATGAGCCGGTCGCTCTAACCGACTGAGCTATAGGCCCGCGAGGCACAATAAAGAGACTGCTGGGATCCGTCAAACGCGTGCAAGGCGCTCGTCGCTGCGGATGCGCGAGAAACCGAAAGCCCACGCGTACTCGCGACCGATGCTCGGCACTTACGTCTCGGCATGGCCGAGCCGAGGGTCGGGGCGTCTCCTCCTCATGGCGCATTGCGCCCCCGTCGGCCCGGGTCCTCGGCAAGCCTCGAGGCACTCGGAGCAGACCCAGTCATCGGGCGTTGCTACACTGCGCGTTCACGTGACGAAGAAAGGAGAGAGCGCAGGACTTGGCACCGGGGGCCCGCTGCTGGGGTTGGCCAAGTTGGTGTTCTTGGTCGCGGCGTATGCGACGACTCTGGCGCTGGCGCGATTGTTGCCTGATCCGGCCACACTGGGTCGCTACAACGTGGTCGCGCGGCTGATCGCTGTGCCGAACATGGTGATCATTCAGACACTGCTGTTCGCGGTGAGTCGCCCCATGGCATCGCAGTACAACGACGGGACGCCATCGTATGTCCCGCTTCGTCGTAGAGGGATGCAGATGGCGTTGGTGATGGGCGGGGTGACGTGTGTGGTCTTCACTCTGGGTGCCGACGTCCTCGCCACCGACGTCCTCCGTGATGCCGCTTTGGCGGCGCCAATCGGGGCCGTGGCACCGATCTCTCTTTGCTACGCGTTTTACGCCGTCAACATCGGCACCCTAAACGCCACGCGCCATTTTTCCTGGCAAGCCGCACTCGATATCCTGATGGCGATCATGAAGGCGTCGTTCATTATCGCGGGCGCCGTCCTCGGACTCAGCTTGGCGCAGATTATCGGCGGCTTCACCCTCGCAGCGACCCTTGCCTTGTGTGCGTCGGCGTTGATTGTGTGGCACGTGCGACGGCGTTCCGTGATCCGCGAAGGTAGCCACGTGGAAACACCACCGATGGGGGAGTTCGCGTTCTCGCTGCTTTTTTTCACCGCGGGCACGAATCTGCTGTTGTCGGTCGACCTACTGATCCTCAAGAGGTTCACACCCGAGGCGATGGCCGACGTTGTCGGCCTCTATTCGAGCGCCCAGCTCGTGGCTTTGGTGCCGTACAGCTTGATCGCGGCTGTGAGTTTACTGATGTTCCCGCTCATCGCCACCCTCCGTGCGTCGCGGGATCACGAGCGCCTGCGCAGCTATGTGCTGCAAACGGTGAAGGTCACGCTGCTGCTGCTCACGCTGATGGCGTCGGTCGCATCGGCGGCGTCTACCGAGGTGCAGTCTCTGCTGTTTCCGGCGGCGTACGGAGACGGGGCACGAGACCTGAGACTCTTGGTGTGGGGCTACTCCGGTTACTCCTTCCTGGTAACCACAGCGTGGATTTTTAACAGCGGATCTAGGACGAGGGCAGCCCTCGGCCTCGTCCTTTTCACGCTTGGCGTAGCCGGAGGCCTGGCGGTGTGGTGGGTTCGGCAGCAGGCCGATCTCGGCGCGGCCCATGCGGTCTGCGTGGCGGGCGGTTTGGGGGTGGTCGCGTCCTTTGTTCTGCTCTGGTCCGTTCTCGGCGTGCGTTGCCCATGGCTGCACATGGCGAAGCTCGGTGCCGCTGTAGCGGCAGTCGAAGGCATCGGCCAACTGTGGACGGCCGAGGGTTACGCGGCAATCCTTGGCAAACTGAGCGTGCTCACGTTCGTCTTCGTGGTGATGCTCATGTGGACTCGAGCTCTTACCTTCCGCCAACTCAAGGATCTGCGCCGTGCCGGCTAGTCGGTGGATGCTCGTGGGTAAGCCCCTGCGAGCGCCGTTCAATGATGGTTCTACCGTGTTGGTGCGTGATCTTGTCCGGGGGCTGTCGTCGCATCGCCCACTGACCTATTTCGGTGATCCCGAGCAGCCCTTGCGGGATAGAGACAAGGGTGACGAGGTGATCGATGCGGCGCCGATGGGCCACGCGCCGACGCTGCGTTCGAAACTGGACGTGATGCGGGCCATCATCAGTTACCCGCGGCGGCGCCAGCCTCTTCACTTCTTCTTCACACCCAACCGGGTCACTTCGAGCGCGCTGGCTGGGATCCGGCGCTTGCAACCGCGGCGCCTCCTCGTGCAGAGCCTCATGTCGTCGCACGGGGGCGCGAACCATGCGCGATTGCTCCATCCGCTCGATGCGGTAGTGGTGCTCTCCGACGACACGGAACAACGCATGCTTCTGGCCGGTCTGGCGGCCGATCGGGTGGTCAGGATCTATCCGGGCGTCCCCTTGGTCGCCGCTGTGGCGCGTGAGGCTCCATCGCGCATCCTGTACGCCGGTGATCTCGATGCGCAAGTGGTTGATCGGCTTTCCGCCGTGGCGGCCGGGATCCGTAGGGGAGACTTGGGGTCCTTCACGCTCACTATCGCCTGCCGCCCGAAGGCGGAACGGGACGCCGAGTACCGCGGCCAACTTCGTGATCGACTCGCGGCTGATCTGAGCGCTGGCCGCGTCGAGCTGATGGGCGCGGTGCCGGACATGGATGCGCTCATGCGCCGGTGTGCCATACAGATTTTTGTGGCCGACCACGTGCGACGCAAGGTGGATCTTCCATTGGTCGTGCTCGAGGGACTTGCACGTGGGCTTGGGCTAGTCTGCACAGATTTTCGCCCGATCTCTGAGGTCTTCGATCGCGCCGCGGAGCATTCTCTCGTTGTCGGTGCTCAGGTTATGGCTTCTCGCGGGGCGCAGGCATTTGTGGACGCGCTGCGTTTCGCTACCGGCGATCCGGCAACCGTGCGCCGCTGGTCCGCGGACGCCCGTACGCTGGTGCAACGCGAATTCTCTGTGGATACGATGGCCATGCAGTACGAGCAACTCTACGCACGTTTGGGAGAACGATGAATACGGACAACCGAGCCTACTACGACGCGTTTTCATCCGGATACGACAGTCGGCGAAGCTACGGCTATCACAAGTTGATCGACGATCAAGCGGCCGCGCTGGTCAAGCGAGTGGCCGTGGGCAAGACTGTCCTCGAGGTCGGGTGTGGTACAGGCTTGATCTTGGAGAGGGTTTGCGGGTTCGCAAGCGAAGCTCGAGGGATAGACGTTTCCCCCGGGATGCTAGAGAAGGCCCGCGAGCGCGGCCTCGAGGTAGGGGAAGGGAGCGCGACAGCATTGCCCTTTAAGGACGCGAGTTTCGACGTGGCCTACTCGTTCAAGGTGCTCGCCCACGTGCCGGATTTCGGCCTGGCGCTACGTGAGATGGCGCGGGTGGTCCGTCCCGGGGGCCACATGGTCTTCGACGTGTACAATCGCAGCTCGTTTCGCTACCTTGTCAAACGCGCGCTCGGCCCAATGAAGACCTCCGAAGCCTTCGACGAGGCGGCGATCGGCACTCGTTTCCTTTCGGTGCAGCAGGCGAAGTCCTACTTTCCGCCCGGCCTGCGCCTCATCGACACTTCGGGGATCCGTATCGCCACCGTGCACCCTGGTTTGTTGCGCGTGCCATGGGTTGCCGATCTCATCTCCCAGGTCGAGTGGAAGCTCATGGATTCGCCCCTGGCTCGTTTCGCGGGTTTTGTCGTGTTCTGCTTGGAGCGGACCGAATGACGCCGGAGCGCGTCCTTGTGGTGACCTCCACCTACCCTCAGTATGAGGATGACCCCCGCGGCGCGTTCTTGCGGCGGCATTGGGAATTGTACGCCAGGAGGACCGGTGCGCAGGTACGAGTGTTGGCTCCGCGGACGCAGTGGGTAGCGGGGCGGTTGACTTCGCCGCTGGTGGTCACGCGTTTTGGCTATGCGCCGCGGAGGTTCTCCTCTTTGACGGGGCGCTTCGGCATGATCGAGAATATGCGAGAGAACCCCCTGCGAGCGCTGCTTGTGCCACTGTATTGGCGCGCGCTTAATCTCGCATTGCGTCGAGAAATCGAGCGTTTCCGGCCTTCTCGCGTCGCGGCGCATATGTTGTTGCCCAGTGGTTGGGCCGTGGCACAGCGCTGTGCCCAAGCCTCGCTGCCTTACGAAATCTACGGACATGGAACCGACGTGGATTTGGCACTCGCGCTCCCTGGTCCGTGGCGTCAACGCCTCGTTTCCCAGCTTCAGGGGGCTACGCGGGTCAAACTAGCGTCGCAAGAAAAACTGGCTCGTGTTTCCCGGTGGTTGGGTCCGAGTCGCGCCGCTGTTCGGCTGGTCGTGGAGAGTATGGCGCATGCGGTCGTGTTGCCGCGTGCCGCGGACCGGCAGGCGCGCGGCGCGGGTCCAGGAGCCGCAGGGTCTCACATATTGTTCGTCGGTCGACTGATCCGTCAAAAGGGAGTCGACATCTTATTGCGTGCAGCGGCCCTGCTCGACCCCTTGCCTCGGCTCGATATCGCAGGTGACGGCCCGGAGCGAGCGCGCCTCGAACGACTCGCTCGTCGGCTCGGTTTGGACGCTCGTTTCTACGGCTACGTGCACGCCGCGGGCAAACATTCGCTGTATCGGTCCGCTTCCGTGTTGTGTGCGCCCTCGCGTGAGGTTGGTCTCTTTTCGGAGGGTGCACCACTGGTGATCCTTGAGGCGCGCAGCCACGGAGTCCCGGTGGTGGCCAGTCGGGTGGGGGGGATACCAGAACTGTGCGCCGGCCTAGATGACGCGATTCTTGTGTCCCCCGACCATCCCGAGCAGCTCGCTGATGCGTTGCGCACGAGCTTGGCGCGCCGTGGCGACGCTGCGGTGCAGCGTCCGTGTCCGTGTTAGTTTTCCGTCCCCATGCCCCTCTCCATGCTCTCCCGGCCACGCCGAAACCGCCGCAACGCGACAGTCCGTGCGCTCTGCCGTGAGACCCACGTGGGGCCCGAACACCTCATCTATCCGCTGTTCATCCAAGAGGGGCGTACGGATGTGCCAATTGGGGCGATGCCTGGTTGTTTCCGGCTCGGCGCCGAAGGTCTGATGAGAGAAGTGGAACGCGCACTATCGCTGGGTATCCACGCGATAGTCTTGTTTCCGGCCTTGGGTGGCGGCTCCAAGAGCCACGGTGCTGAGGAGTGTTTCAACCCGGCAGGCCTGGTCCCCGAGACCATCAAGAAGCTCAAGACTCGCTGGCCGCAGCTGCTCGTGGTGACGGATGTCGCCCTCGATCCCTACTCTTCCGATGGGCATGACGGCCTCCTCGCCGAGGACGGGACAATCTTGAACGATGAGACCATCGAGGTCTTGTGCCAACAGGCTCTCTGCCACGCGCGGGCAGGTGCGGACCTGGTTTCACCCAGCGACATGATGGACGGCCGGGTCGCTGCCATTCGCCGCGCGCTGGACAGCGACGGTTTCACCGAAGTATCGATCCTGTCGTACGCCGTCAAGTACGCCTCCGCCTTTTACGGTCCTTTTCGCGAGGCACTCGACTCTGCGCCGAAGTCGGGCGATAAGAAGGCGTACCAGATGGATCCGGGCAACGTGCGGGAAGCGTTGCGAGAAGTGGCGCTCGACGAGCAGGAGGGCGCAGACATGTTGATGGTGAAGCCGGCGGGTCCGTACCTCGATGTCATCCGAGCCGTGCGGCAACAAACGGCCCTGCCCATCGCCGCCTACCAGGTGAGTGGTGAGTATGCCATGATCAAAGCCGCGAGTGCTCAGGGTTGGCTCGACGAGCGTCGAGCGGTGCTCGAGAGCCTTCTCGGGATACGGCGCGCCGGAGCGGACATGATCCTTACATACTACGCCTGCCAGGCCGCGCAGTGGTTGCGGGGCTGAGCCGCCGGGACCCGCCGCGGTGGCCCGCGGCGGTCGGGAGGCAGCCAGGTCGCGCGAGTTTAGCCCAGCAAGCCCGTCAGCTTCTCTTCGGGCGAAACTGGCCACTCTGTGGCCAGATCACTGCCGTGAACACCGGCGAGTTCGCGCAGGGCCGCATGGACGTGACTGGGGTCGATTCGGATCCCGTCGTCGTCTAGGGACAGTGACCCCGGGTGGATGGTCCTCGGTTCCTGTCCTGCGGTTGTGGCTCCGATGACTCGGTTACCTACGATGCCATCGCCCATCAGCATATAAGACCCGATAGACCAATGGTCCTTACCCTGGCCGTCGTTGTATCCAGGTGTGCGACCGAAGTCCGAGCCCATCACCACCACGAGTTTGTCGGCCACATTCTGGCGCTGTGCTTCTTCCCAGAGAAAGTCAATGCCCTCGAGTAGGGTTTGGAGTCGGGGGACATGTTGGGCGTCGTGGTTGCCGTGGGTGTCAAAGCCTCCGGTGTTGATGTTGACCGCAACGCAGATCCCAGCGCGGTACGCCGCGAGCGCGAGTTGAGCTTGTCGCTCAAGGTTGGATTGCGAGAGATTCTCAGGTAGGTACTCTTGCAAGAGCCTGAGCTCGTTGGAGCCCGAACGGCCGGCGAACAACAAGCTCATCGAGTTCCGCACCCGAGGGAGTCGCTGAGTCGTGAGCAGTGTTTCCTCTCGTGCGCTACGGGTAGAAAGGATGAGCTCGGCCGCCTTGCCGCTGTGAAATGTCGACGTTTCGTCCTCGAGGTTCATGCGATCGGGGTACGCGAGGCGCTGCAGCGCGTTGACGTTTCCACTTCGCGTACGCGCGACCACGCCCGCCGTCTCGTCGTAGCCGCCGAAACTCAAATAGGACATCGGCAGCGTTTGCCCTTCATTCGCCGCGATGAAGGCTCCGAAGCTGGGAAACCCCTCGTTGAGCGAGCCACTCCAGCAGTGGCGGTTTCCGCTGTCGTGGCCGTTGGTCTTCATGTCCACGCCGTTGAGGACCAGCAACTGCTGGTAGTACTTGTCGAAGAACGCCTGATTTCCCCCCACCGGCGCGTAGCGGATGTTTCCGGCGCTGAGGATTTCGTCCGTCAGGTACATGTTGATAGGATCGTTGTCCATTTCATTCGCGCGTCCCTTGGGGTCGCATAGCAACGTGGGATCCCAGCCTCCGCCTGCATTGACGAGAACGAAGAAGCGGCCGTTGTACTTCCGCGTGGCGGGCTGGCCGAAGCTTGCGCCCGCCGCCGGGATGACAGAGAAACCGGCGAGGCCGGCGAGTTTGAAAAATTCACGTCGTTGCATCTGTTGGCCTCGATTATTCGTACAAGAATTTGTAGTCGGTTAGGAGATAGCTCATGACCGCCATCCAGGCGCGAATGGTATAGTTCGGGTCACGGTTGATCTGCTCTTCTTCAGGGAAGGCGTCTCCTGTCCAAAAATCGCTGCGAGCAGAGCAGTTCCGCGCGAGACGGTTCTCATAGATCTCGTCCGCAATGCCACGCTTTCCGTCACGCCAGACCTCCAGAAAGAGACCGAATGTGCGATCGATTTCGGGGTCGTTATGTTTTAGGCGCTCCCCCAGGACGCGCTGGTGGAGATACCGAATATTGGCTCGAATGCTGTCGGCGGCGGCTGGAATCTCGAAACCATTGACATCCACCGGCTCGTGTTGCGGGCTGACGTAGGGGAACAGGCGGCGGGAGGCCGCTGGGAGCACGAAATCCCGGGCGGTCGTCCAACAGGCCATCTCGTTGGCCATGCGCTCGGCGGTGTTGGCCATGATGCCGTTGGGTTCTGTGATTCGATCGATGATGGTGTCCGAATCGATACCGCCGTAGAAAACGCGATACTCGTTGAAGTCGAGAAGATAGCCGCGCGCATCGTTACGATTTTGCCAAGGGTAGCCCGTGACCGCTTCGATCTTGCGGTGGAGCTGCTCGGGAGTGAGAAAATGGGGGCTCCCAAGGAGCGAGAGCTCCAGCGTTTTCTTGTCGTTGCTGACGTTTTGTTCGATGTTGGAGGCCCGATAGTACGGGCTTTTGACCACCTCCTTGATCACGTAGCGCAGATCGTAGCCCGACTCGACAAAACCATCTGCGATGTCGCCGAGCACCTTGTTTTGTGCTTTCACAGCGGCGGCCTGTGCGACGTACTCTTTCGCTTCGGGGTCCTTCGGGTCTGCGAGGGGGGCGTGTCCCGTGAGTGCGGTGATCATGAAGCGCACCACTGCCGAGGGAAAACGGCCGTCTGCGACGATCTGTTGCCCCAGCCAGGCGGCGGCCTCCTCCTTCTTGGCGTAGGGTAGGTCCGCGTCTCCGAAGCCTGGTTTCAGCATGTCGCCGTGCCACCCCGACTCGGGTGGCGCGTATTGCCCGGCGTCGTTCCAGTTTTGCATCGTGCCGGCGATAGGATCCATGACTTGGTGACACACGTTGCAAGCCGAACTATGCACCGTCGGGTTGAATTCCTTGATACTGCTGGCGTCGATGGGACGCGACCCCAATTTTAGGATATCC
Source organism: Nannocystaceae bacterium (assembly GCA_036479215.1). Lineage (GTDB taxonomy): Bacteria > Myxococcota_A > Polyangia > Nannocystales > Nannocystaceae > FL481. Next base: position 51,962 of record JAZGFE010000302.1, read on the forward strand.
GTGCCAAGAAAGATATCCAGGATCATACGGGCACGATGTCGGTTCCTGTTGGTCGCGGTCGTGGGAAAGCGATTGAGAAACATATGGGACGTGAGGAGTCCCGAGTGGGGCCCGCTCGCGCGGTTTCCCGGTCGAAATTCGTCGGGGTCTTGGTCATCGTCGAATGCGATGCTGATACCGTAGGACTGGGCCGAGTAGGGGTTGAATACGAGGTAGTCGGCGGTGAGGATTTCCGTAAACGGAAGATCCTCGCGGACCACGTACGCGATGAGCTCGAGGGCTTCTCGCGCGACCGCGATGTTGCTGCGCCGCGCCGCGATATCCCGTTGGGAATCGTCAGGGATTTCGTCGAACCAATAGCGGTTCGGATAGCGCTCGTCGTTGAGCAGATCGAGGGCGTCGGTCCGCGGGACGTATCGATCGGTAAGAATTCGATCGTTGTAGATCTCTTTGAGGCGCGTGTAGAACTCTGGCTCGTGCATCATATCCTCGAGCACGCTGTCCAAAGCATCTGGCCCGCCGAACTCAACTCGCATGGACTCTTCGGCCGTGGGTAGCCTTCCGACGAGCGAGAGACTAGCCTTGCGCAGCGTCGAAACGTTGTCCCGCGTCTCGAGACCCTCAAAGAAGGCCGTGCTCTCGCCATCGTCGGCGCAGACTACGGGGTCCGCGAGTTGGCCCAGCATCTCGTCGAAGGCCTTGTATTCTTCGCTAGTCTTTTCGAAACGCTTACCACCACCATGCTCGTTTTTTCCCAGCGGTTTGAGCAGCAGCACGGAGACGCCGTCGTACTCGAGCCTCGAGAGATTGGCGAAAGTCGCAAGATTCGCGTCGATATAGTCTGTGCGCTCCTCAGGCGAGACCAAGATGAACTGGCTCTCCTTCGCCGCCCCGGCGCTCGTGTGGCATCCGATGCAGTTTGAGGACAGGGTCCGCGCCCAGACCTCTTGTTCGAAATAGTCCCGCGTAGAGACGCAGTCCTCCGGCGATTCATCTTTGCAACCCGAAGCGGCGAGAATCGTGGCGATGCAAACAGTGCCGATCAGGACACGCGAACGTACGCTAGGAGGTTGTGGTGGGATGTCGGGTCGATCACCAGTTTGTATGTCCATACGAAGCACCATGGGTCCATGCGGCTGGCCTCCCGGCCGGCGGATCAGAGTTTGGGCGGAAAAGTGATGCCTGCAACCGGCATCGTACAGGCGAAGGCCTTCCCACTGAAGGCCACATTGTCGGTCGAAGTGGTGCCGTGTGTGATGCATAAATGCGGACGGTCGCGCAGGGTAACCAAACCTCCTATGCCCCCTCGGGGCACCTGGCGACCAGGTTGAGGGGTATCGAGTCGATGTGGATCCGAACGGGACACTTTGTTGCCCTCGCAGCGATGTCGCGGCATCCTACGCTACGCATCACCTCGCTGGAAGCGCGGTCGTTCTCTCAAGGGCAAGTCTAGACATGAGTTATCTAAAGCTGGGTTCGGGCGCCGTGGATCTTTCGGTATGGTTGGTCCGCCTTACTATGGCGGCTGCTCTAGCCGCCGCTTGCAATAGTGAAGATGGTGGAGATGTGGTCGCGCGGGCTACAATCGGGCCTGAAGGTGGAGCGTTGAGCGGTGGCGATGTGTCACTGACCGTGCCGGCGGGTGCCGTCTTCGACGAGATCGAATTTGTTCTTCATAAGGATCAGCAGGACCTTTCTGTCGGCGGGTACTCGCAACAAGGCGCGGCGTATCGTATCGAGCCTGCGGGACTCCGGTTGCAGTTGCCCGCGGAACTCGAAGTGAAGGGAGGGGCGGAGGGGGTGCTGATCCACGAGCGAGGGGGGCATATTGTTGCACATCGTTCGTCGGGGGCCTTTCTCGACCGACTCGGTCGTTTCGCCATCGCGGACCCAGGGGAGATGGGACTTGTGGTCGAGTACCCCGCTTTGGGAGCGGGGCCCCAATCGGGTGAGATCTACACCGATACGATGCATGTCCAGGCGCGGCTGGAGCAAAGTCACCGCCTCGATCTTCTATTGACCGCGTATGACTACGATGGCGTTTATGGGCCTCTCAACGGAGAGGGGTACTGCGGATTCGAGGTCGTGAATCTTGTCGGTGGCAGTCTGACGACGGGTTGCGGAGGCGGCGAAGTCACCGCGACGTTGAGCGCAGTTGGGGACGTACTGACCTTTGATCTTCGCCCCTTCCTGACCGGAAAAGTGACGGATCCTGTACCGGTGGAAGTGGTGGTTGGCGACGACCAGCTGCGATTCGCGCTGGGGTACTTCAGGTTTCAGACCGGTCCTTGCTACTTGGAGAATTGTTCCGGCCACGGCATCTGCGTGGCCGAAGTGGGCGCGACGTGCGAATGCGACGAGGGTTTCGAGCTTTCGGCGCTCGAGTGTGTGTGTAGCCCCCAGTGTGACGGTCGTGAGTGCGGTGCCGATAACTGCGGAGGCAGCTGTGAACCCGGTTGTGATGACGGCCAACAGTGCGATGGGGAGTCGGGCACCTGCTCGGAGGTGGGCGATGATGATGACGATGACGGAGATGATGATGACGGAGATGATGATGACGGAGATGATGACGGAGATGATGATGACGGAGATGATGATGACGATGACGGAGATGACGATGACGGAGATGACGATGACGGAGGAGATGGGG
>JAZGFE010000303.1:0-4669 GCA_036479215.1 Nannocystaceae bacterium
TTGTCGGTACCGACGTTTTGGATCTGGCCCATGATTTCAAGGACTTATGCCAGCCCATCCCCATCCGCCCTCCGTACCCGAATTCCGGCGAATCGACGGCAGCATAAGGGCGAAACACGAGTCTGACAAGAGCGTGGCGTCCATTGCAAAGGAGATGTTCTCTTATGCCGACGGCTGCACGATGTCCGCCAAAAAAGATGCCTTCGCCAATATCGGTGGGTTTCTGGCGCTCAACGATGGGGTACTCGCCCAGCGTGAGCGCGAGCTTCTGATCTTGACCGAAGGCTTTCCCACTTACGGTGGGCTGGCGGGTCGGGACCTCGAGGCGATCGCTGTGGGTCTTCGCGAAATCTTGGACGAGGACTATCTCGCCTACCGTATCGCATCCACTCGATACGTCGCGGAGCGCCTGTGCACGCGGGGAATCCCGGTTGTTCTTCCGGCGGGTGGGCATGCTGTATATCTCGATGCGAAGCGGTTCTTGCCCCACATTGAGCCTCTGTGTTACCCGGGTCATGCGCTGGCCGTGGAGCTCTACCGGCTTGCGGGCGTGCGCAGTTGTGAAATAGGATCGGTGATGTCGGGCGCGGATCCGATAACTGGCGAGGAACGACCCGCGAAGCACGAACTCGTGCGTCTCGCCTTCCCTCGAAGAGTCTATACCCAAGCCCATGCCGACTACGTGATCGAAGGCATCGAAGCGGTGTGGCAAGAGCGGAAGTCTCTACGAGGGATGAAAATCGTCGCGGCACCGCGTTTGCTGCGGCACTTCAGCGCGAGTTTCGAGCCACTCTAGAACAGGCGCAGGGCGCGGGCTAGCGACCTTCGATGTGCGCCCTCGGAAAGGAGTCCGATTTTGGCGCACATCGAAAAGCCATGTACGCCGCCCCTACCAGACCGTGAGCTGGCGACGAGGCGCGCCTCGTGAAGACCCACGATGGGCGGGCGTGGGGCCTCAGCTACCTACCTTTTCATTCGTCTATCTGTGGAGGATCGGCATATCCATCATGTCGGCGCCGAAGAACGCTTGTGGCCGCGACGGCGTGAACCCGCCTCCACCTTCTTTCGCTTCGATGCACGATTTGATGTTGTCGTATAGTTCATTCCATGTGTAGGACGCCTCCCAATTGTCGATGAGACAGCCGTCCCAGTAGGTGTACTCGGCCTCGGGAGAACATCCGAAGGAAGTGTTTGAATCGCTCGCGGCGGTGAGAATCACGCGGTTGGGTGCGGACACCGGGTTGACGAAGATGCCCGAGTAGCAGGCCGAGATCAGCGCGATCGTAGGTCGTTCGCCGCAGGTATCATCGAGGAATTGGTTGAGATCGCTGGGTCGGAGCCCGGATTGCCCGTTGATCGCCCAAACCTGTTTGCTTCCGTGGGATGTGATGAACAGTAGACATGCGTCGCCCTCTTGCACATCGAGATCGACCAACGCTTGGCGGATATTGTCCACGCTCGTCGCCCGCACGCCGTCGACCTGCTGGTCAGACTCGCGTGAGAGTTCGATTGTGTTCGCATCGAGCAGGCCGTCGGCCTCGAACATGGGCTTTAACGTATGGCGCGCGTTGTCGAAGGCGGTGATCGTATCGTCGCCCGACGCGAGAATCGCCTTGTAGACAAGACCGTCCTCCTCGTCGCCGGTGTCACTGGTGTCGTCGTCGTCGTCGTCGTCGTCGTCGTCGTCGTCGTCGTTGTCATTGTTGTCGTTGTCATTGTTGTCGTCGTTGTCGTCGTCGTTGTCGTCGTTGTCGTCGTTGTCGCCGGTGTCACTGGTGTCGTCGTCGTCGTCGTCGTCGTCGTCATCGTCGTCGTCGTCTTTGTCGCTATCTCCTTCCTGCCCGCTGTCCTCGCTGTCCTCGCTGTCCTCGCTGTCCTCGCTGTCCTCGCTGTCCTCGCTGTCGTCGCTGCCTTGGCTGCTTTCGCTGCCCCCGCCCTGGCTGTCCTGGCTGTCGTCGTCGGCGGCTTGCTCTTTACTGTTGAGCTCTCCGCTCGATACCGAGTTATCCTCGTCGCCTTCGCAGGCGGCGACGAGGGATAGGGAGACAAGAAGAACGGGAAGAACACGGCAACTGGATGTCATCTGGGCCTCGTGATGGTGATCTGTCTAAAACCGTATCAGGTGCGAGCCAGAGTTTGCATCAACGATGTTCGGTTAAATGGTCGCAACGCAAACTTATCGCTCTACCGCGGACAGAGTCTTTGAGATGCGTCGCCATTCGAGGCGAGGACGCATGGACTCGAGGTGATAGCGACGCTTCCTCTTGCCGCTCTGCTTGAACTACCGGATCCAGTGAATGAATGAACGTCGAAAACACGCCCGAGGATGGCCCTGGCAGGTAGTTAGGGACCATGGCTCGCAGCCGATGCGGCATGCTTGTCTATGCGGCGGCACGCTCGCGCGAAAATTTTGAAGCCATGGCGCCGCACGGGTCGCTATTTTTGCGCGACGGAGACTGGAAGCGAGCGGGCTTGGGCCATGGATTGCGGTGGCAGGGTAGCGCTTGTGCAGAGCCTTACGTATGGGACAAGTACGGTGGTCCAGCCCGTCTTCGTTTTCGCGAGACGGATCCTGATATCGTTCGGGTAAGGGGGCTGTCTTCCCTGGTTTTTGCACCACGATGAGCCAAAAAAAGAACACCGAGCTCTTGCGCTTCGGGACGTGCCCCCCATCGTTCGTGCCGCACGATTTCGGGTGGAGCCGGCTGTGCCGGCTGTTATTCGGGACTGGCCTCCTTTCCGTCGCCTGTGCTGGGGGCACGGGCGATCCGTCCGAACCGTCTCGTACGGGGGCGTCGGCGGAGCAGAGCGACGAAGGCACGGACGCGGCGGCCGAACAAGGCTCGGGGGAGTCGGGGGATGGAGAGGTGTCGATACCGGACGATCAGTGCGTGGGGGTGGAATTCGGACGGGGCGCGCTTGAGAAACAAGAATCTGCGATGGGTGCCGCGAGGCGTGATCGGCCGCGGATCGAATGGCGAGGGTGGGTACCTTCTGGAATCGGAGGGCACGGATCGCATCCGGGTGAGACGGGTGAGACGGGTGAGACGGGTGAGACGGGTGAGACGGGTGAGACGGGTGAGACGGGTGAGACGGGTGAGAGCACGGCGGGGGCGGATTGCGAAGACGATGATCCTCCCGTGTACTGTGTCGGGTCTCCCATGCCGAGGTGGGAGTTGCGCGACTACCAACCGTTGAGCTGCGGTTTTGACGAAAACTACGGGTTGGGTGCGTTCCGTGGTTACGTGACTCTCTTTGCTCTGCTCAAGGGATGGTGAAGCTTCTGCCAGGAACAGGCCGTGGGCCTGGAACGATTGCGGCTGGAACTGCGTGCGGAAGGGTACGGCGAGGAGCTCCAGATCGTCGCAATGAACGGCATTGATGCCCTAGATGATCAGCATCACCTCGCCGTTCGATGCTCATTTCCATTGTTTCAGGACATACCGGACGAGGAGGCATGGGATACAATGGACGGGGAGAAGGACGACTTCTACCTTTACGACCACGAGGGAAAACTCGCCGTTTTTCTCCCGGCCAACGGAGAGATTTCCATCAACTTGGCCACCGAAGAAGGCTATGACAATGTCAAAGAAGCCTTGATCGGGATTCTCGCCAACTAGGCTGCCAACGTGTCCACTCTACGATACCGAGCTCCCGCTCCCACCCTCACCGTCACCGTCGCCACGTTCGCCATCGTTGCGTGGGTGCTCTCTTTTTCCGGCTGCGCGGGAACAACGACCCCAGCCGGTGCCGAGAGCGATTCCTCGCAGTCCGAGGGCACCGAAGCGGCCACATCGCTCGGGTCCGGCGAGCTTGGCGGGCAAGATGGACCCGACGACGAGAACCTTGAACAGGCTCGCGCGGACTACAAGACCTACTGCGTGATCTGTCACGGCGAGGAGGGGGAAGGCTATGCCGCGGACTCGGCGAATGCCCTGAACAACCCGAACTTTCTCGCGTCTGTCACCGATCCTGCCCTTTACGAGGCCATCGCGCATGGTCGCGCGGAGACACCGATGTCGGCATGGAGCGTCAACCGAGGTGGGCCCCTATCGCAGGCGAGCATCAGCGGTATCGTGCGACTGATCCGATCGTGGTCCACCATCGACACGGTGGACACCGAAGCGCTGGAGATCGACGGCGAAGCGCTGCGTGGGCTTGGTGTGTGGAAAGCGTTTTGTATGGACTGCCACGGTGAATGGGGCGAAGGAGGCAAGTATCTCAGCGTGGCGACGCCCAACTTCCTCGACTACGCGAGCGACGGGTACCTGAAATATGCGGTTATGGACGGACGACCCGGGACACCGATGCTCGCCTACGGCGATACGCTCATGCCCCGCGAGATCGACGACGTTGTTGCGCTTATCCGAATGTGGAGCTGGGTGGTGACCCCCGAGCACGACGGACTCGACGAGAAGGTGCTCAACCTCGATGGCGACGATCCCGACTTCTCTGCGGATCCCCGATTTGTCCCCGCGGATGACGTGATGGAGGCGATGGAAGCCGAAACCAAGATGCTGATCCTGGACGCGCGTCCGGCATCTGACTCGTGTTTCGCCCTTATGCTGCCGTCGATTCGCCGGAATTCGGGTACGGAGGGCGGATGGGGATGGGCTGGCATAAGTCCTTGAAATCATGGGCCAGATCCAAAACGTCGGTACCGACAAAG
>JAZGFE010000304.1:0-6351 GCA_036479215.1 Nannocystaceae bacterium
GAGACCTGCGGTTGCGTCCGCTGTGCCGAGGTTGAAGTTGAGGCAGGGGACGAGATCGATGCCCAGGCCGAAGAGGGTAGTGGTCGGGTCGACCAGGTTGTGAGCGGTGGGCCGTTGGGGTTGGTGGTGAGCGGAAGCTGCGGGGGTGGCGGGTTGTGGGCAGGCTCGGAGCGCGCCTGGAGCCGGCTGTGTCCGGGCTGACGGCGACGGTGCCCGGCTCGCGCGGTGCTGCTGGCAGCACGAACAAAAAATCTCGGCCACGCCGCTTCAGCTCAGTTGGTAGAGCAGCTGATTAGTAACCAGCAGGTCGTCAGTTCAATTCTGATGAGCGGCTCTCGGAACCCGGTGGAAACACTGTTTTTTTTTGTGGGTGGGGATTGGGCTCGGATCGGCCGGCGGGGCCGAGCAGCCGAGGAGCAACCACCGCCGTCACCTCTCCCCGTCCCGCGCACTCACCGTGGCACGTGGATCGGCGCACGTGTTCATCGGCAGCGTCGCCGTTCGGCAGTCCGCGCGTGCGGCTTTGCGCAGGAGACACCAGCTGTCGGCGGTTCTCGCCCGATTCGAGTAGACTCAAGGGCTTGAGGAGCATGTCTGCTTGACGTCTAGCGGAAGAATCCTCAGGGGCGGTCAGGACCTGGAGAAGTACAAGATGCTCCGCTTCGGCGAACGAAAGAACTGGCTGCGCAAGAATGGACCGGAGTTGCAACCGTGACCGATGCCGCGGGCGAAGCCACGCCGAGCAAAGGTGCGCCGACCGGCCTAAAGCCATTCGGCGCGATAGCACCTCGGCGAGGTTGGAAGCAGCGATCGTCGGCTGCCGGACTACACCTCTTTGAGCGTAAGTCTGGACTGAATCTCCTGCTCGATGAGATTTCCGTTCCCCGCGCTCTTTGGTCGCCCGCCCCCCGGCAGTTCTCGATTGCGCTCACGAATCGGTGTGATCTGGCGTGCGATCACTGCTACGCGCCGAAATCCAGCGACGAGCTTGGCTATGACGACGTGATGCTCTGGCTGGCCGAACTCGATGCAAATGGCACTATTGGAATCGGCTTCGGCGGAGGCGAGCCCACGCTCTACCGAGGCTTCGCCGAACTCTGTCAGAGCGCAGCTCAGGAGACGGAGCTCTCTGTCACGTTCACGACCCACGGTCACAGTATCGACCTAGCGATGGCCGACCAGCTTCGTGGGAGCGTTCACTTTATCCGGGTGAGCATGGACGGGGTCGGCGATACCTACGAGTCCATCCGGCGACGCCCCTTCCGCGAACTGCGGGCCAGCCTGAAGCTCATCGCAGGCATCTCGCGTTTTGGTATCAACATCGTCGTGAACGAGCGCACGTTGCCCGACCTGGACAAATCGGCAGCGGTCGCTGCCGATTCTGGGGCCTGCGAACTGCTCCTCCTACCCCAAGTACCGGTCCGCACCATGTTGGGTATTTCTGACTCAACCATGCTGGAGCTTCGCCGTTGGGTTGACGGGTACAGCGGTCCATTGAAGCTCTGCGTTAGCGAGGCGCACGCTGACGCGTTTCCGACCTGCGATCCGTTGGTCGACGAACGTGGTCTTCGTGCCTACGCGCATATCGACGCGACGGGCGTTCTCAAGCCGTCTTCCTATCACGGGGCCGGCGTGCCCCTCGGTGACGGCGGTGTGCTGGAAGCACTCGATCAACTCGCCCACGATCTCGCGGAGAAGGACGCATGAAGATTTGGTACCAGCACGGATCCGAACATTCCTCAAACCTTGTGATGATCGGTCGCTTCGAGGACGCTCCGGCAGCGACGAAGGCAAAGGAAATTATCGACGCACTAACGGCACAGGTCGTCAAGGAAATGGAGAAGGGTACGCTTGTCCTCGGCAGCCCCTCAGAAAAATACGGAGATGAGATGCTCGACCTGCTCGGGCGCCTGAACGTGGTGTCGGTCGGACCAGCTGAACTGGAGCAGTTTGCCTACGAAGTCGAGGTCAAGTTGGACGGCAAGGAGGTGGTCGTCACCACCGAGGAACTCGAAATCGCCGCCTTTCTCAAAATCCTGTTTAACCTAGGTGCGCGCATCGAGGTCTACTCCGCGCACGACTATCCACGCACTGGCCAGGGACGAGGGAGGTAGAGAGTGTCGGGGTCGCCATGCCAGGACTGAACTGGGGCAGGTTCGGCGGTTTACCAGGGAGCGCCGAGAAGAACTTCGAGTTGCTCTGCAGGGGCGTCGTGCGGCACAACTTTGGTGGCTACGGTGTGTTTCGCGCCCTCGCTAACCAACCGGGCGTCGAGTTCCACCTTAAGTTGGACCGACCTTGTGATCCACTGGGAGGCCCGGGACGCTGGTGGGGGTGGCAGTGCAAATGGTACGAGCTTCCCCCAGACGGCGCACTACGGTCGACGAGGCGGACCAATATCGAGGAAGGTATCCGCAAAACGGAAGTCCATGTTCCGAGTCTCACGGACTGGGTCCTATGGACACGTCGTACTCTGACCAAGGATGACCAGAGGTGGTTCGAGGGGTTGTCGTCGAAGTCGAAGATGACGTTGCACCTCTGGGCCGCGGACGAGATAGACAACTATCTGGTGGGCCAAGCTTGCGTTTTCCGCGCGACCTACTTCGGTGACCTCGTAATGACGCCGGACAACTTGCGGGAATCGCATGCGCAGTCGGTCGCTCCGATACGCGCGAGGTGGCAGCCTGAGGTTCATCAAGTCGTCGATGCTGAGCTCGACCTCCGGCGCATGCTTGGGGAGTCCGACTCGTGGCGCTCCCTCCGGGCGCAAACAGAGCAGCTGCGCTCGCAGGTCCAGGCCGCGGCGGCGGCACCCCAGGTACCCGCCGTTCTGGCATCGCTGGTGACGGACGTCGTCGAAGTTGCGAAGCTCTCCGCTGATGCGGTCGAGCGAATTGCTGATGGGATCCGCGACGGCGACATAGACCTGCTTAGCGACGAACTAGATGCACGGCCGCGCGTCCTTGCCCCAAACGTCGCCACGGCTCCTCGAAGACTGCGTTCTGGGAACCACCGAGCGGGTCTGTATGTGACGAACGTCGTCGCCGGATGTCGCGAGGCGTTGCGATCGCTAGACGACGTCGAGGCTGCGTACTCCTGCCGTGTCGTCGCCGTGGTGGCCGCGGCGGGTTGTGGCAAGACGCAACTCGCAGCACAGCTCACAAAGGCCACGACTGGCCGCCCAGACGGTGTGCTCCTACATGGCCGTGATCTTCACGCTAACCACACGCTTGACGACCTGTCGCGGCGCGTGTCGATCGCGGCTCAGCCCGTTCAGAGCATGGAACTTCTACTCGCGGCTGTGGACGCCGCGGGACAGCGCGCTCGCCACCGGCTGCCAATCGTCATCGACGGGATCAACGAGTCAGAGGATCCACGGATCTGGAAACCCCTCCTCGCTCAGCTGGAGGCCGCGCTTGCGAGGTATCCCTACGTCCTGCTGATCTGCACGCTGCGACCGGAGTTCGTAGACGAGGCCCTGACCGACGGAACTCAGCGCATAGACATCACTGGCTATGGAACGGACGTAAACGAGGCGATCCGTGGCCACTTCCGCCACTGGAAGATTGACGGGACAGACGCCTATCTGCCCGGATTTCTCCGGCATCCGTTGACACTGAGGCTCTTCTGCGAGGTGACGAATCCGACGCGTCACAAGACGGTCGGAATCGACGCGATGCCAGGCTCACTCACTGCGTTGTTCGACCGCTACCTCGGTCAAGTGGGCGATCGGATCGGGGAGCTCGCCTCGCGAACGCAGCGGTACTACGCCCAAGACGTTCGCGTTGCGCTGTCCGTCGTTGCAAAGTCGCTTTGGAAATCGCGTACTCGTTCCGTCGACATCGACCAGCTTCGCCGCGCTCTCGGAGACGAAAAGCGACCATGGGACCAGAGTCTCGTGCGCGCGTTGGAGCACGAGGGCGTCTTGCTTCGCATGCCGTCGGATGGGGGCGGCGCGTACGCGCCCGTGTATGACAGGCTGGGAGGACACATCATCGCTACCGCGCTGCTGGCCAGTCACGGACAAGCCGACTTCGAAGCTTGGATTAGCGAAGATTCCGCGACAAGGTTGCTGGCTGGGGGCCGCAATGACCGGCATCCGCTGGCCGACGATGTCGTGTACGCGTTGGTCGGGCAGATCCCGGGGCGATTCCATTCTAAGCAGCTTTGGCAGCTGATTGACGAGCCGCTACGCTCTCATGCACTGCGATACGCAGCAAGGCTTGAGCCAGCCTATTTGGACGTGGCGACGGTTGACGCGTTGTTTGAGCTTGCGTGTCAGGGTGACGCCGGTGTCCTCAAGCAGCTCTGGGAGGTGCGTGGGGCGGTAACTCATCCACTGAACGCGGCGGCACTGGATCGGGCGCTGCGGCAGATGGGGGTGGCGGACCGTGACTTGTGCTGGACGGAGTGGCTTCGGAAAAACCGAGATGAAGTGGTCCGCGACCTTGAGCACTTGGAGAAGCGCTGGCGGCAGCGAGAGCCGTGGAGCGGAGGCCGTCTTCGTGCCCGCTGGTGCATGTGGACTCTGACGAGCACTGTTCGCCGGTTGCGGGACCAGGCTACTCGCGCGCTCTACTGGTTCGGTCGAGCCGATCCCGAAGGGCTCTTCGAGCTGACAATCGACTCATTAGGTGTGAACGATGCCTACGTCGGTGAGCGCATGCTCGCGGCCGCTTATGGCATGGTGATGAGCCACCAACAGGCGGAAGTTGAATTCGGCCGTCATCTAGGGCCATTTCTGGACCGGCTGGCGAGCGTACTCGTGGGCTCGTCGGCTACGGCTCCATCGACTCACTACCTCACGCGGCTCTACGTGCGAGGCATCGTCGCGTTCGCGGAGCGGTTCTACCCGTCCTCACTTCTCGATCCCTTGCGCGGCACATGGTCATTCGCCACGCCCGCCCCAGTGTCGCCGATCGCAGAGGGCGCCCCCCGAGCCAAAGAGGCGGGGCAGACCTTGCACATGGACTTCGAGAACTATACGCTCGGCCGCCTCTTCGAGGATCGCTCCAACTACGATGCGAATCACCGAGGGCACCAGGCTGCGGTTGCCCATGTGCGTGGTGTCGCGTGGGCGCTCGGCTGGAGAGCGGGGACGTTCGGAAAGCTCGACCGCGCTCTCGCGGAAGATGCTTTCCGGTCTGAAGGCAGTGGGCATCGACCCCATGCGGAACGCTACGGGAAGAAGTACGGATGGATCGGCTTCTTCACGTTCGTTGGGCTACTCGAAGAACTGGGGCCCCTCCCGCCCCGTGTTCAGCCCTTTTCCGAGGTCGACATTGACCCCTCATTCCCGGAACAACCGCCTCTCGATGGCGAGCCTACTGTTCCGGTGACATGGTTGTCACCATCCGTCGCAAGCCACGAGCGGTGGCTTCGAGAAAACTCCACGTCCGTGCCTCGCAGCCTCTTCGTTCGCGAGAAGATTGGCGAGCACGAAGGGCCCTGGTTTGCTGTTCACGGATTCGTCAAGGCTGAGGACAGGGTACTCGGGCGCGTGGCCTGGGCGTTCATCTCAGCTATGGTGACTGCCAAGAAGAGCGCGCCGCAACTGGTGGCTGCCCTGGATGGTGGCTCACGGCCATGGGTGTCTAGTGACGTCCCGAGCGATCACTACACATTTGCGGGCGAGATTCCTTGGCACCCTAGTTTTGCCGCCGAGACGCTTGCGGATTCTGGCCCCAAGGGCGCGTATCGAGTGAACCTTCCCGGCGGTACAGCCAACGAGGTGGTCGAGATACTCGCACACGAATACGCCTGGGAGAGCTACCACAGTGAAATGAATCAAGCTGGCAGCGCGCGCGTGCCCTCTCGGCACTTCTCAACGCGGTTCGATCTGCGGAGCGTGGTACAAGGCTTCGATCAGTGCCTGCCAGACGGCACGCGGGCGACCATCACACTGAGCGGTGTCGACGGCCTACGAGGCCACGTCTTGTACGTTCGAGATGACCTACTTCGACAATACGTCAACGAGCGCGCGATCGTGTGGTTGGCTTTCGGCGAGCGTGAACTGCGACCGCATCCATCGGCACCACCGAAGTGGCTCATTGACATCCGGCAAGCGAACGCGCACGCGTGGCATGAGGTTTTTACCGACGCTGACATCTTGCCACAAGGAGCGAAGAACACTCCGAAAAGAAGAGCTGCTCCGCTGAATACGGTTTCTGCCGCGAAGACAGGCGTTCCCAGTAGGACGGGTTCTGGTAGCACGGTTGGCACCAAGAGGAAGGCCGGCACCAAGAAGAAGGCCGGCACCAAGAAGAAGACCGGCGCCAAGAAGAAGACCGGCGCCAAGAAGAAGACCGGCGCCAAGAAGAAGACCGGCGCCAAGAAGAAGACCGGCGCCAA
>JAZGFE010000305.1:0-3420 GCA_036479215.1 Nannocystaceae bacterium
AGCATCCCCAACAATCCGACCCAGCCAGAGCGAGGCTACCGCCGTCGCCGGGGGATCTGCGTCCACGCCTCGCGCACATCGAGCCGATCATAGTCTCTCCTCCCTATCGCTTGTTTTAGGGCTAGAGCCACCGGCGGACCGATTTCTTGTAGTTCCGGTAGGGATCGCCGAACTTCGCCTCGAGATAGGCCTCCTCGTGGCGGATGGCGATGGCATAGACGATAGCGAGCGCGATGGGTGCCAGCACGACAATCCAGCCGTTTGCCAGAGCCACGCCGATGCTCACCTGGAGCAACCCCATGGCGACATACATCGGGTTACGCGTGGCACCATAGATCCCGGTTCGGATGATCTCGGGAGTGACTTTCCACGGCTTGGGGTCCTGTCCGCCCCGTTTGAATCGGCTGGTGGCGGCGGCGAGAATCGCCATCCCGGCGGCTCCCAGCGAGCCTGCCACGGCGACCCGAGCGGAAATCGCCATCCCAAGCTGCAGTGGAGACGCCACCATCCGCAACGTGATACCCACTCCGATCGCCGCGACGTAGACCAGCGGTGGGGGGAAGCGTACCGAGGCGGCGTCTTCGTCTTTGGCGAGCACTCGGCAAGGATGGCACGAATTCACACCAAGGCGCGGCCTTACTCAGGACTGATCGGGTCGTCGTCGAGGGCGGGGCATCGGTATCCCAGCGCCCGGCCTTCTCGCCCTCGACAGGTACGAGTTCGATAGAGATCGACGCGGGGTCGGTGGGGTCGAAGCCCTCCTGCCATGATCCGTCCACGCCCAGTAGCGCGAGCAACGAGCGTGCCTGGTCTACCCCGGTTGGTGGCAGCCGTGCGAACGAGACTTCGTTCTGCTTTTCGACCTCGCCGGGCAATCGCCACCCCGTTCGGGCGACAAGGGCTGGCAAGTGTTCCCGCATTCGCCTCCGGGCCGATTGTCGAAAAAGCGCTCGAGCGTGGCTGGGTCGGGGTCGGGGACGGCGTAGAGGAGCAGCTCCGTGTCCGGGTTTTGGCGGTTGCGTAGCGTCGATCAGGTTCGGCGGGCGGCTCGTCCTGCTTCCAGTGTCGACCTACACGGTCACGATGGTACTCTTGTATCTTGCATACTTCGATTCAGATCGCGTCCACGCCCTCACCGAGGAACTCACGCGTGGTCGGGGCGAGATTGCTGCATCTGTGGCTGCGCCTCGGGAGCCCGTGACCGTGCCTCGTTGATGCCCTGCAACGAGCATTCGCGTCGGTGACGCGAATCGACCACGCGGATCCACGGCACAACTCAAGTTTGCCGCTCCCGGGGGGCGCCGGCTGCTGGATGCCGGTTACCCTGGACGTGTGATGTGCATCGCCACGGTCGCGGGGGAGTTGTCATGAAGGTGTGGCCGGTCGCGTGGCGCAATCTGTGGCGTAACAAGCGCAGAACCATGGTGACCATCGCCGCCATGACGCTCGCGCTGTGCTTCGAGCTGCTCTACGCGGGCATGCTGCCGGGGTACTTGCGTTCGATGGAAGAAGATGTGGTCGAGATGGAGGTAGGCGACATCCAGATCCATGCGTTGGGATATATCGACAACCCCACCATCTACACGCAAATCACGGATGTCGAGGGGGTGCTGCGACGACTCGAGGAGGCTGGCTACCCAGCGAGTCCGCGAGTGTTGGCGGGTGGTTTGGCCGCAGCGGGCAAGTACGCGTCGGGGGTGGTGTTCCGGGGGATCGATGTGCCGCGCGATGCCGAGGTGAGCCGAGTACACGAGCGCCTCGCCTCCGGCAACTGGCTCGATCCCGCAGACGCGCATGGCGTGGTGGTGGGTCGGACGCTGGCCGAAACCCTTGACGTGGGCTCTGGAAGCGAGATCGTGGTGCTCAGTCAGGCCGCCGATGGGAGCATGGCGAACGACCTCTACATCGTCCGAGGTGTACTGGCATCCGTGGAAGAAAACACGGATCGCGCGGCGGTCTTCATGAACCTCAACGCGCTGCGCGAGTTGCTTGTGATTCCGGATGGCGTGCATCAAGTTGTCGTCCGCCGTCCGGCAGACGTCGACCTCGACACGGCCGCCGCCATCGTGGCCGCGCTTGCCCCCGGCCTCGACACTCGAGACTGGCGCCAGATCATGCCGGTCATCGCATCGATGCTTGAGTCCACGCAAGGTGCCATCTACATCATCTTCTTCGTAATCTATATCGCCGTCGCCATCCTGATTCTCAACGCGATGCTGATGGCCGTCTTCGAGCGGATCCGAGAATTCGGCGTGCTCAAAGCGCTGGGAGTGGGTCCACGCCTTCTCATGAGTCTACTGCTGGCCGAATCGGGGATCCAAACCGGTTTGGCCGTCCTGCTGGGCGTCGCCTTCGCCCTGCCGGGCATGTGGTATCTGTCCGAGGTGGGGATCAACGTGGGCGCGTTGGGGGGAACCGCTGCCATGGGCGTGGTGATGCGCCAGGTTTGGTATGGTATCTACGATGTTGGTACGGTCCAAGGGCCCGTCATTATGCTCGTGGTAATTGTATTTCTCGCCACCCTATACCCGGCCTTCAAAGCCGCCTACATGAGCCCGGCCGAGGCGATGCGTCATCGCTAGGAGCATCAATGCCTGGTCCAGTGCTCGCGTCCATGGCTTGGCGGAACCTGTGGAGAAACCGCCGTCGTACCAGCTTGACCCTGGTGTCGATCGCGTTCGGTGGCTTCCTGGCGGTGATCATGACCGCGATGCAAGATCGGTCGTTTGCAGATTTCATCGATACTGCGGCACGTATGGGCGGGGGGCACGTTACGCTGGCTCATCCAGGGTATTCGAGGAGGCGTACTTTGGCCCATACGGTTCCAAATGGCGAATCGTTGGCCGATCTCGCCATGGCCGACGAAGATGTTCGGCACGCCGTGGCCAGGATCACGGGCCAGACCATGCTCTCCACCGCGCGCGACAGCCAGGGCGCTGCTTTTATCGCCATCGACCCAGACAAGGAGACGGAGCGAACGTTCGCATTGTGGGACGGGCTGATCGCCGGGCGGCGGTTTGTCGGTGACGAAAAGCGCGGGATCGTGCTCGGCGAGCGGTTGGCGAAGAGACTCGGCGTGGAGACGGGCAAGAAGGTCATCTACACGTTGATCGATAAGGAGGGCGAGGTCGTGGCGGGCATGGCTCGGCTCTCTGGGATCATCAAGACTGGCGTTCCCGGCGTAGATGGCGGGCTCTGTCTCCTGCCCCTCGCCCAAGTTCGCGAGCTATTGGGCTATGGTGTTGAGGAGGCCACTGCGGTCGCTGTGTTCGTGCCCGATTCCCGCGATAGCCACGACGTAGCGGAGCGACTTGCGCCTCTGATCGGTGAACAGGTGTCGGCCCTGACGTGGGATGAAGCCCAGCCCCAGCTGGCGAGCTTCATCGCCATGAAGGTAGGCGGGGGCCGGCTGTTCGAGCT